>JAGKXD010000155.1 GCA_021151525.1 Cellvibrionaceae bacterium
TACCTGCTCCGTTTGCCCCCACCAAACCAATACGATCACCGCGAATAATGCTGGTCGAAAAATTTCGCACAATCGGTTTATTGCCCCATGAGTAAGACACGTCTTTTAACTCCGCGACCAACTTGCCAGAGGCTTCGCCAGTCGCCAAAGAAAAGTTAGCTTTACCAATCACTTCGCGGCGCTCAGCGCGCACATTGCGCAATTCTTTCAGTGCACGCACACGGCCTTCATTGCGCGTGCGGCGCGCTTTAATACCTTGACGAATCCACACTTCTTCTTCGGCCAATTTTTTATCGAACAATTCATTATGGCGCGCCTCTTCTGCGAGAGCCTGTTCGCGATACACCAAATAACTTGCGTAATCGCCAGACCAATAACGCAAATGCCCGCGATCTAACTCTACGATGTGAGTAGCCAAGGTTTGTAAGAGTGAGCGGTCATGGGTAATAAACACCAATGCACCGTTAAAATTTAATAATTGCTTTTCCAGCCAATCAATAGCGGCTATATCTAGATGGTTAGTAGGTTCATCCAACAAAAGTACATCTGGATCTAAAACCAAAGCGCGCGCTAATGCCACGCGGCGACGCCAACCACCGGACAGTTCGCGCATAAATTTATCGGCTGGCAAATCCAAGCGAGTTAAAATAGATTCTACTTTTTGCTGCATAGACCAACCGTCGCGCGCTTCAATTTCTTGCTGGAGTTTTTCCATGCGCGCAAGCGTGGCGTCATTAAATTCCGAACCATGAGCCAAATGATGATATTCACTCAGCAAATCACCCAGCCCCGGAAATGCACAGGCAACCGAATCGAAAACAAGGCGATCATCTGCATCAGGCAAATCCTGCTCTAAACGCGCAATACGAATTCCACTTTGTAGAATCACTTCGCCTTTATCCAAATCTACTTCACCAGCAATGACTTTCAACAAGCTGGATTTACCTGCGCCATTGCGGCCAATCAAACAGAGGCGATGGCCTTTTTCGACCACCAAATCCACTTCGTCCAGCAAGACTTGCAGACCGTAACTTAAATAGGCTTTTTCAATTTTAATAAGTGACATAAAAAGACAATAATCCGAAGGAGAGAACGCAACTCAAAATAAATTACACAATATGTGACAAGACTACTTTTTCTTAAGCAAAATTAACTTGGTATTGCTAACCAAATCATGCAGCAACCGGTGTTGAGGATGCACTAGAGACAACCAATAGCCCACGCCGAATAATAACAATGACAACCAAGCTGCAAAGGCACGTTTGATTGCTTGTGAATAACTTATCAATTGATTTGAGTGAACATCAACTACCTGCATACGCCAGGTTTTCATACCTAAAGTTTGACCAAATTTTTGCCAGAAATAGACATAAAAAAACATGATCACAAACAACCATCCAACAGTAATAAAAATTTTTGCAAACGGGCTCCACAAAATGTGATGCCCTGCCTCTGGCTTACCAAAGAGCAAAACATTAACACCTACAACTAATGCACCGTAGGCAATGCTAATGGCTGCCAACAAAAGGCAGTCATAAACCATGGATGCAAAAATTCTAAGAAGTCCGGGCGACGCAAATTCAATAGCGGGAGATTGTTTTTCTTTCATGAGAGTTTAGTGTTGGTAGTGAATTAACCAAGGGCTTTTGGAATCAACCTGCTGGCCGATACTGATTACACCAGAGCCCTGCAATGGAGCTTCTTCGCGGCGCAAATAAATCGGAGTTTTATTTTCTTCATGCACATAAGTGCCGTTCGTTGAATGATCGACCAAAACATATTTCCCGCGACGGAATTCTATGTGGCAGTGCTCGCGCGAACAGACCGACTGATCTAAATACATATTGACTTTATTGAGATCGCGGCCAATTGAGTAAGGTGTTTGGTCAGGCAAAATACTTACAACCTGCTCTCCCATTTTTAAGGTTAATTGGAAGGTCGATACAAAGCGTGTGACATCATGAATCGGCATAACGCGCGTAGAAAAATCATTTTGCTGCGAAGTTTCCCACGCAAGGCGATAAATAATTGTCTTCTGGCTATCGCCTTTGATATTGACGCGATCAAACAATTGGCACTGTTGCATCAGTGCAGCATCTAATTGATCAATAACACCTTGTGTAAGCACTATTTGATTGGCACGAGCAATGTGCGCGACAAAGGCCGCATCATTCACCGTATCGCCAAAGGCATCTGTAGGGGTTACTACCGTATCACCAAAGGCTATACCAATGCGAATACCCAAACCTATCTCGGCAAATTCGCGGCTAGAACGCTGTTGAATTGCAATAGCAACGCGACAGGCTGTACTCGCACTGTCGAAGCGCGCCATAACTTCATCGCCAATGGTTTTTACGACAGTACCCTCATGCACTATGGTGGTCGCAGCCATATGGCTAACCGCATCATCCACAATGGCTTTGGCATCCTGATTCCCCAACTGCTTGTAAAGCACTGAGCTGCCCGATACATCGGCAAACATGATGGCTTGAGGGATGTTTTTATTAAGCATGGCGATTACTTGGAATTGTGATTGTTGCTGATTCTAACAGGCTGAACGCCTTCTTATACGCAACTACTATAGGATAATCTGTAATAGGTTTGATTATGATGCAATTGTCCTATAAAAGGCCACTGAAAACCCAGCATTTTTAGGACAAGGGGATGATATAATCGCACCTTATAAATATTCGAACCTGATAACTATAAAACTACCAACAGCCATAAAAACAGTAGCCCTCTAGTGAACACTTAGGATCGATAATGATAAATCACATTTTTTTAAACAATATTGCACGTCAAGATTTAGTAGTTTTTAAAATCAACTAGCCCACAAGACAGCGGAATAGCCTTATTGTTCTTTGGCTTAATTTTGAAAAAATTATAACTAAATCTTGGAGTCCCTATGAATAACCCTGTAAAAAAAGTAGTTATTGCCGGAGGCGGAACTGCAGGCTGGATGGCCGCAGCCACACTCTCATCTCAACTCGGCCAAGTGCTCGATATTTCGCTGATTGAATCCGATGAAATTGGCACTGTAGGTGTAGGCGAAGCAACCATTCCACCTATGCAAGCCTTCCACAAATTACTCGATATCAGTGAACAAGAATTTTTACGCGCAACGCAAGGCACATTCAAACTTGGAATTAGTTTTGAAAACTGGGGGCAAGTTGGAGACAAATATATCCACTCCTTTGGTCAAACCGGAAAGGAGTTTTGGGCAGCGGACTTTCAGCATTTTTGGCTTAAACTGCGCGAACTGGGATCAACGCGTGAGTTTGGCGATTATTGTTTGGAATTACAGGCTGCCAAAGAAAATAAATTCGCCATTACTGAAAACCCTCGCATTAATTATGCATACCACTTCAACGCCACCTTGTACGCGCAATTTTTGCGTAAGTTCAGCGAGGCACGCAGAGTAAAACGCATTGAGGGCAAAATTGCCGAAGTTACCACTAACAGTGACAACGGATTTATTGAAAACGTAAAATTAGTGTCAGGAGAGATCATTGAAGGAGATTTATTTATTGATTGCACCGGCTTCCGTGGATTACTAATTGAACAAACACTCAACACCGGCTATGAAGACTGGTCGCACTGGTTGGTGAATGACAGTGCTATTGCAGTACAAACTGAGAGCCTAAACCCTGCAATTCCTTATACACGCTCTATAGCTCACTCGAGCGGATGGCAATGGCAAATTCCCTTGCAAAGCCGTGTTGGCAACGGCATGGTGTATTCAACGCGATTTATTTCTGATCAGGATGCAAAAGCAACTTTTCTATCAAATCTGAATGGCGCCCTCATCAGTGAACCGCGTGTCATTAAATTTAAAACGGGGCGCCGCAAGAAGGGCTGGAATAAAAACTGCGTTGCTCTCGGCCTCGCCAGTGGTTTTATTGAACCCCTGGAATCAACCAGCATTCACTTAATCATGTCCGGCATTTTGCGTTTGATTAAACTATTCCCCAATCGCGGTATTAGCAACGTTAATATTGAGGAATACAACAAGCAGTCTGCATTTGAAATTGAAAGCATCCGCGATTTCGTTATCCTGCACTATAAAGCCACAGAACGTAATGACTCAGAATATTGGCGCTATTGTCGCGATATGGAGGTGCCAGAAACTCTCGCACACCGCATTAAATTATTTGCGGATAGTGGTTTAGCATTTAAAGGCGATGGTGAAATTTTCCGTATAGATTCGTGGACACAAGTAATGTTAGGGCAGCGAATTTATCCGAAATCCCATCACCCCATCGTGAATGAAATGAATCAGGATGACCTAAAAAATTCCATTGAAGAATTTGCACTAGGGGTTCGAAAACGAGTAGCGCAACTACCCTACCATGCAGATTTTGTAAAAAAGTATTGTGGAATTTAATTTTCTCAAGCACAAAAAACCTCAAGCCTTTGTAGAAGGATTGAGGTTTTCATTTCTAGCTCGCTAACTACCCTGCTTGCAGCTCGCCTAATTTAATATCTATGGCATGTTCATAATCACCTGGTCGGCCATAACCATGATCACTCAATAAGCCATGACGTTTTAACAAGGTGCGCATAACGTTGCGTGAAATGCCCAAGAGCGCTGCGCCATGAACTTGATTAGAGCGCACATAAGCGAAAGCTTGATGCACTATTAAACTCTCCAATCGTTCAAAATGCGGCGCGTCACCTTGCTCAGTAAATAGGCGACGCAATTGCTGCGCAATAATCGTCATAGGGTCATCTTGCAGACCCTGCAAAACAGTGTGATTTGATGATTGTACACTGGTAATTTGGGGCGCAGTACGCACCTCTGAAGGACTTTGAGAATTGCGCGGAGCACTCGCACCCCAGCCACCCGTCACCTTCAAATGCGATGCATCAATAGTGTCTGAGCTCGCAACCAAAAGCGCAAAATGCACAACATTTTCCAGCTCACGAATATTTCCTGGCCACGAGTAATGCAACAACAGTTCAGCCGCCTCAACAGAAAATTGCGGGCGCTGCTTATAGCCCATACGCTGGCTATAGGTTTTTAAAAAGTGTTCCGCGAGCGGCAGCACATCTCCCGGCCTATCACGCAAAGGCGGCAGCTTTACGTGGGCAATATTAATTCTGTACAACAAATCGCGACGGAAATGCCCAGCAGATACGGCGTAATCCAAATCTACGTTAGTGGCGGCGACCAAGCGTACATCCACAGCAATTGATTTGCGTGAACCAATGCGTACTACTTCTTTTTCTTGCAACACGCGCAGTAATTTCACCTGTAAGGGTAAGGGCAAATCACCTATTTCATCTAAAAATAAGGTGCCTCCGTTGGCCGCTTCAAACCAACCCTCTCGCTTACCAACAGCACCGGTGAATGATCCCGCTTCATGCCCGAAGAGTTCGCTTTCCGCCAAATGATCGCTAATAGCTCCGCAGTTTACCGCGAGAAATGGGCCTTTTCTGCCGCTTAGCAAATGAATATGTCGAGCAACTAATTCTTTCCCCGTACCCGTTTCGCCACCAATTAATACTGGAGCTTCACTGGGTGAAATTCGTTCAATATATTCTAATAATTCAGCGGAAATAGGATCGGAAAAAACCAACGCTTTTGCGCGCACAGATAAAGGTTGGGCGTTACCACCTTCCAGAGAAAGCACGACCGGTTGTTTAGATGAATCGCTCACGATGTGACCTCAGATGTATTTTTTAGTGAATACAATTCGCCATAAAGGCCTAATGTGTGTCGCATTGTAAAAGTTAAATTCAAAAAAAATAAGGAATTTATAAATCTAAAGTTATAACTAAAAAATAAATTTTAAAATGAACAGAAAAGCGCAAAAACGTTATACGGTTAATGAACAAAAAAATTCGTTGCCGCATAAAATAACACCTGCACTAGGCAGGTGTTATCAGAACAATCAGCGTGAAAACTCTAAATTACTTAACGTAAATTTTGTCGAAAATACCACCGTCGCCGAAGTGTTCTGGTTGCGCTTTGCCCCAGCCTCCAAAATCAGCAATGGTTACGAAAGATAATTTGGGGAAGTTTTTCGCGTAGGTTTTAGCAACCTCTTCGTTACGTGGACGGTAATAGTTTTTAGCCGCAATGGTTTGACCTTCTTTGCTATATAGATATTCCAAATAGGCTTTGGCCACCGCAGTATTCCCCTTGGCATCTGCATTTTTGTCAACAACCGCTACTGATGGCTCAGCAAGAACAGAAATGGAGGGAACAATAATATCAAACTTGTCTTCACCAAACTCTTTGAGAGCAAGATGAGCTTCATTTTCCCATGCCAACAACACATCACCCACTCCGCGCTGAGCGAAAGTGGTCGTTGAGCCACGAGCACCTGAATCCAGTACCGGAACATTTTTGTAGAGTTTTGCAACGAAATCTTGTGCAGCTTGATCAGAACCTAATTTCTTTTTAGCGTAACCCCATGCTGCCAAATAATTCCAGCGTGCACCGCCTGAGGTTTTGGGGTTTGCAGTAATGACTTCAATGCCTGGCTTGATTAAATCATCCCAATCTTTGATTTTTTTAGGGTTGCCTTTTTTTACTAAAAATACAACGGTTGACGTATATGGAGCACTATTGTCTGGCAAGCGGTTAGCCCAATCATCCGGCAACAGCTTGCCTTTCTTAGCCAATGCGTCAACGTCTGCAGCCAAGGCGAGTGTTGCGACATCGGCTTGCAAACCATCAATAATTGCACGTGATTGGCTGCCAGAACCACCATGAGATTGCTCCACTTTAACAACATCACCGGTTTTTTCTTTCCAGTATTTAGCAAAGGCCGCATTGTACTCAACATACAATTCACGGGTAGGGTCGTAAGATACGTTTAATAAATTAATATCTTTTGCAAAAGTAGCAGTAGAAAGCAAAACAGTTGCCGCAAACAGAGCAGCGCGTTTGGTAAACAGCTTCATAAATTTTCCTCAAATAAACACTAATGGGTTAAAGCGAACAATAATTTTAACCTTGTTGCTTGAGGTGACTTATGCCATATCCATGCCAGACGATTATTTTTCTTAGATGACTTAAACGATATAAAAATAAAAAAGTTATAAAGATT
>JAGKXD010000059.1 GCA_021151525.1 Cellvibrionaceae bacterium
CAAGGTGCATGTCGTGATGACAGCCAATCACGTTAATCCAAAGCTGTACTTGAATAGTCGCAAACGACGATTCTTACGCTTTAGCAGCTTAATCGCTGCTAACGGTCTATAACAAGGTGCCAGTACCGCGTTAAAGCCCGTCATATAGAACTGGATCGCAGCAAAGCAAGCCTGGGGCGGCGCTGCTAAAACTTTACAGGATCGCTTGTATCGTCCTGCCTGTTGGGCTGATATGAGTTAAACCAATAAACGGATCTAAACATGTAGAGCCGCGAATGGAGTGCTGGCGGACGGGGGTTCAACTCCCCCCGGCTCCACCAAACACAGGGGGACGTCTAGACCATTCTAGACCGCTGGAGACCAGTATTTATGCGGGTTCCAGCACTCCCCCATCTTTCCCCCACTTGGTCTCTGATGGTCTAAAGCGGTCTCCGCTAGGGCACAAATCCGGCACATCTGGCACAAACACGGCACACAACCTTAACCCCGTAGACCGCGCTTCCCTCAGCACAAAACACCTCGGAACTCCTGAATGTCACTTGTTCAGGAAAAATATTTTTGAAGGTCACCCACAGCTCGCACTACCCATGGCATCCAGTTATTTGGAGATTGCCAAGCAAAAGGGTTATGTCGAAGCCAACCAAAGCCTGCTATCCCTCAATGATCGTTTAATCGTTAAAGACCTTAACCTATCTGCATCAATCGATGCTCTAAAACAATTTGCTGCAGATAAAGCCGCATATATGGAAATGTTGGGGGCTTCCTACGGCAACGACCATCAAACCGCTTATCAAGCCTGCTGCGATTACGTCAGTGCTTATGGCTTCACTCCACCAAAACCCAGCGAACACTCTGGCTTAGTTTCATCATGTATAAACCGCATGAGCTGCCCACGCTGGTGGAAGAAAAAAGTATTCACCAAACAACGCCGCACCATTGAGGCAGTTGCACGCGATATAGGTTTGATACACAAAAAGCAATCTGCCTATTCCAGCAAAATTACTCAAATCAAAAGAGCAAACCAAAAAGTTTTAGCTGAAAAATTTTTAGAAAATACTTTTTTGGTGAACGGCGACCAACAAGTTTTTTCTTTAAAAGAACTCTCTGCTACTTCTGTTTCCAACCCAGAAATTCGCCGCGCTGAACTCATGACTCGTATTGCAGGTTTTGAATTGGTTGCAGATCAGCTTGACCATTGTGGTGAGTTTTACACAATTACTACGCCGTCTAGAATGCATGCACGCTTAAATAAAACCGGTAGAGCAAATCCTAAATATGATGGAACAAATCCAAGAGAGGCAAATAAATATTTAACGGATATGTGGGAGAAAATCCGCGCCAAGCTGCATCGTGAAAAAATAAATATATATGGGTTTCGTGTAGTCGAGCCTAATCATGATGGAACTCCACACTGGCACATGCTTTTTTTCATGCGTCCATCAGTAAGAAATCGTGTTCGTTCAATTATGAAATTCTATGCACTTGAAGATAGTAGGCACGAAAAAGGCGCAAAAGATCATCGGTTCAAAGCGGTGCCAATTGATAAATCTAAAGGCTCTGCTGCTGGATACATCGCAAAATATATTGCAAAAAATATTGATGGTTCCAACTTGGAGCCTGACTTAATTGGCAATGACGCAAAAGACACAGCTAAAGCAATTGACTCCTGGGCGAGCTGTTGGGGTATTCGGCAATTTCAACAAATTGGCGGCCCAAGTGTAACGGTTTGGAGAGAGTTACGTAGACTCGCAAGCTCAGATACTGATGTAAGCGACCTTGACGATAGCCTCACAATCGTAAAAGCAGCAAGCGCAGCTGCTGCTTCTGATTGGGCGGCTTACGTTATGGTTATGGGTGGTGTTGAAATGCGTAAATCAGAGCGCCCTATTAAGCCATTTTACGAACAGCCAGATTATATAAATTATGAAACTGGTGAAATTATCGAAGAAGGATTAACTGCTTATGGTGATCCTGTTGCACCTCGAATTAAAGGCC
This sequence comes from Cellvibrionaceae bacterium, assembly GCA_021151525.1. Taxonomy (GTDB): domain Bacteria; phylum Pseudomonadota; class Gammaproteobacteria; order Pseudomonadales; family Cellvibrionaceae; genus Cellvibrio. The sequence continues at coordinate 1,996 of JAGKXD010000059.1, forward strand.
TGAGCTTTCCCAGTGACACAATAATTACCCATTCGCACAACTGGAAAAAGATTACAGATAGCAACAAGAAAAACAGCCTGCGCAGTGAGCGTAGCGAACCCAGCAGGCTATTTTCGTCGCTGCCCGAAGGGCAGCCTTGGACTAGTATCAATAACTGTACGCGCATGAGCGCGCACTAATGAGGAGTCAAAAATGACTGATCAATTAGGCAAAGAATATGCTGTTAATTTTTTTGAATGGGATACAACCTTGCAATTCAATTTGCAAGAAGCTTGCGCGCTAATGTGCAGAGAAGTTATTAGAAATAAAGATGTAAAGCTTTTACCAAAGCCCCCTATTTCTAAATCAGGTAATGTTGTTGGTGTTTTAGCAATGAACGACGAAATTGAATTAGTTGTGAAATTTCCCGATGAAATGTTACAACTTACAAAAACCGAATTTTGTGGCGATTATAAGTTGGTGCCAGAATGGTAACTGACAATGTCAGAGCTAAGCTTTATCACCTTGATGACATTTATAAATTTCATCGAAAGGATAAGCAAAATTATGCAGCAAAAATAATTTTTGCCTGCATCAATGACTTTACCGAATATTGGCGAGAGCTTGAAGACCGTGAATTCGATGGCCTTCGCAAACATGAACGTGATGAACTTTATTTTTTCTTCAATGAAAAGTTATATGAAATTTGCAGGGCACATCTTGACCTGTATTGGCTAACTTATGATTACGATGACTTACCTCTTTATCGAAATGGCGATGAGCCAGAACCTTTTTGGCAAACAGGAAATAGAGCAAGGAAAAAGAAGCGAAGAATCAGGGTGAGAGCCCAAATGAATACATAGTATTTTCGTAACTGTGACGCAATTTATACATACGATTTTATGTAACTGTTACGGAATATTTTGTAAGTCGCTCTGCCAAGAGGTTGCACCCTCTCAGCAAAGCTAATCACATCAACCTGGAAGGAGGTCAATATGACTAACATGAATATTAACACTACCCAAAAAAAATCAATCCTTATAGAAATGATTGGCAAGCCTGTTTTTATAAAAAGCTTTCGCCAGCCCGAAGGATATTTTCCTATGCAGTCAGGGCATTATTTTGTTGACAGTGTAATTTTTCACTTTAATGACCATATCGAAGTCGGAATATCTGAGTATGACCCGCAAACTCCCATAAAAGATTTTGACATTGATAAATCACATATTGGCTTCTACGGTCTGGAAGATTTAGAAATTATTCCCGAATCAGAAACAAACACCGCAAAACCAATAGAAGCGCTTAAAAATTAGCACAATGTTTCAAGCCAACGCGCACACGCGCCCAGTTAGCCCTTTAGGGCGTTATCTGGGTCAGGGGGATTTATCCCCCTTGATTGGCCATACCCCCGTCTTGACACCAATTGGCTATCCTGATTATGATAATTATGAATCTGCTGAAACCGAGCTATTACATCGCATTCCATCTGAGTGAAGCGAGTGAGAAAAAAGCCAGCAGATATTTGATTAAAGACTCTAAAAATATTGCCGAAACAGGCTTATCCCATATTGTCCTCGTAGACGTTAAAGCCCCTATGTTTGTCCGTGTGGACACTAAACCATTCGAACGCAACTGCGTATTCCCTGATGTGGATTCCTATTTATTTAAACTCAAATTTAATTTGTTTTTAAATTTATTACCTATTTATCTTTCTCGTAGCATCGAATTTTTCGTGCTACTCAATACCCTTTTTGAACTGAGAAAGTTCGTACGGAAAAATCATGCAATGGAAAACTATTGAAAAAGTTTCAGAGCAAACTGGCTTATCACGTGAGTCTCTTAGGGCTTTAAAAAAACGCGGTATTTTCAGAGAGAAAATTCATTGGGTTAAAGCTCCAAATGGCCGAATTTTCTTAAGTGTTACCGCAATTGAAAATTGGATTATTAGTGGATGTACCACTAAAACATAGGAATTAAATTATGGGTAAGCCAGTTAAAGTTTCTGACTTAATGAAAGAATTAAATCTACCAAAAAATTCAAAATTTATTGGTTTTGTAGTTCACCTGCCTAACTCTGATGAATTTTTAATGAATTTCAGTGAAGATCGCTCATCTTCTGAATTAATCCAAGGCGGTTATATATGGGCAAAAATACCAGATTTTGCTTATGCATTTAACAGCCAACGAGAAGCGGAAAAATTTACTAAAGATTATGGCAAGGATTCACTTGTCGCCTGTCTTTTTGATGTAGGTGACCAATATCTTTTACAGCCTGTTTAGAACTTACGAAATATGAATTTATATTCAGGAATAAGATCTCGCGGAAATAGCATTCTTGTAGATTTTACTTATCAAGGTGAGCGTTGCCGTGAGACACTAAGGGTTAAACCAACTAAAACAGCTTTGAAGGAGGCCTCACGAAAACGCGAGGCTATTCTTTTTGAAATTGCCATGGGGACTTTTGATTATCTAAATCATTTCCCATTAAGTATAAAAGCGAGGAAATTTTCAAAGCTTTATGGTCAAGTAATTACTATCGAACAAGCTTTAAAAGACTGGCTGAAAAAAGCTGATCGCCGCTGTCAATTTAGTACTTTAAAAGGCTACAACAGTGTTGTTTACCATCATCTCATCCCAACTTTTGGAAGTTTAAAATTAACAGAATTAACAGCCCAACACATTGAAGATTGGCTCGACACTTTAGATGTTTCTAATAAGCGTGTTAATAACATCTTAAGCCCGTTGCGACTTGTGTTTAAAGATGCATTTTGCGATGAATTGATTTCTAAAAACCCATTAGAAAGAGTTCGCTTTTTACCTATTGAACAACGCGAACCAAACCCACTTACGCATAATGAAATTCAACTGGTTTTAGATCAACTCCAAGGCCAGTCACGCAATTTATTCCAATTTGCTTTTTGGTCTGGCTTGCGCACCTCAGAGCTTATAGGTTTGCGCTGGGAAGATATTGACTTTGACAACAATCGCTTTTACGTGAGAGTTGCTGTTGTTAGTCGCAGAGAAAAAACTACCAAAACCACTTCAGGCATTCGCACAGTCGATTTAAACCCCCAAACATTGGAAGCGCTAATCAATCAAAAAAATTACACTGGCGACTCACATAGGGTCTTTCACGATGAAAAAACCAATGAACCATGGCTAAGTGACCAACCCATTAGAAAACGCCTCTGGATACCCGCTTTAAAAGCCGCAGGGCTTGAATATCGTAACCCTTACCAAACTCGCCACACATTTGCATCAATGATGCTCTCTCAGGGCAGAAACCCACTTTGGGTTGCGCAACAAATGGGGCACAAAGATTGGGGAATGATTAGAAAAGTGTATGGCCGTTGGATTCCCAACGATTAGACAATAATTAATTTTCTTGTTAGTTTAGGCACAGCCAAGGCACACCAAATGGATAACGAATTGAATCTCAAAGAGTTTCTAAACATTCAACTCCCCCCGGCAAGAAAAACCCCTGTCACGAAAGTGACAGGGGTTTTTCTTTTTATTGGCTACGAGCACTGAGTCGAATGCACAAAAGTCGGGGTTCACAAAATTGCAGGAAAGCAATTTTGCACAGCGTAGCTGCCCGAAGGGCGAGGCACATGGATGTGCCGAGTGACCTCCTCCCTTAGCCCAACTAGCAAAGCTATTCGTCATACGCTGTTATTAAACGTAATTGACGACTACTAAAAATTACGACCTACTACGCTATTGATAGGTAAATTACCAGCAATAGTGATCAAAGCAAACAATGGAGATATGAGTGGAGCTCTAAAGTTGTCTAATATTGAATTTACTTTTAGTAATCGTGATGAATATCAACACAAAGCTATTACCGAAAAAATTATTACAGCACTAAGTGCTGTTATCTGAAACACCTAAAGACACCATGAGAACTGCCCCTTATAACAAATTATTTGAGTTCAGCCATGCATATAGAATGCCCTTCATGTAAAATGAATAATCAAATCGAATTTGGCGAGAATATTTTATGTAATAACTGCAAGCGAACATTTTCAGGTCATTTTTATAAAAAGTTTAAAAAACCGTTAATATCTGCAACGACTGCCCTAATTCTTGGTGCCTATGGTGGCTACAAGGCTGATAGGTATTTAATTCAAAATCAACGTTACCCACTGAATATCGAATACGAACTCACTGACAACTGCATTAACTCTTCAAGAGTATTAATGAGCAACTATCACCAAAATCAGAAAGCTAAGATATGTGTATGTGCACTCGAAAAAACAATGAATGGAATAACCTATAAAGAATTTCAAAAAAACGAGCCAGAATTTCTGGCTCGTTTTAGCAATAACCAAGCGACTTGCCGCTAGCTATTTACCTTTAGGTGGATTATTGCCTCTACCACCGCCAGATGTACCTCCTGTTGTACTTGGACCATTTGGCGGGCGGGAATTCGCAGCTGATTGTGCTCGTGAGGCAAATCCCCCTTTGGGTACAGCGCCCCCATTGGACTTAGCTGTTGCCGATTGAATACGTGAAGCAGCGGCTTTTGACATTGATTTAGACATATATATCTCCATGATTAAGTTTAGTTGTCCCCGCTGGGATATTCATAATGCTATATACGAGAAAAAGACAAATGGGGACAAAGCAAGAAGTATTGAATATTCAATCGCAGCTAAAGAGTTTAATGAGCGAAGTTGGCTGGACTCAAAACAAGTTGGCTCGAATAATATTCACCGAGTTATCCGAGACTGATAACGAAGGGGAGATGCGCGCATTTCAAGAGCGATTTAAAAAGGCACTTCAAAGAGATACCACTAAAGTTGAGCTATTAGAAACCTTTCTTGAGATAGCAGTTTCCCATCCTGATGCTAAGGATGCAAAAAACATCTACAAAAAGTATTCCTCCAACAATTTACTTAGTCCGCTTCTGTATGATGGCATGAGGAAAATATCGCAAGAAATTGATGAATCTCTCAAAAAAATGGACTATCGAGTAGTTTTAAGTTCCGCTTTTGGCCGAGAGCACCCATAAATTTTTAAAAAGGAAAATCAATGGCTGAAACTAAAAAAATCGCGCTGCTAATCGACTGCGACAATGTAAGTCATAACTCTATTGAAGGAGTTTTGGAAGAACTAGCGAAGTACGGGATGGTGAATGTGCGTCATGCTCACGGAGATTGGAATAGCGCTTCTTTGTCAGGATGGGTGGCAAAACTACATCCGAATGCGATTAGACCAATGCAACAATTTGCTTACGCAAAAGGGAAAAACGCTACTGATTCTGCAATGATTATTGATGCAATGGATCTGCTTCATAGTAAGTCCGTTGATTCTTTTGCATTAATGACCAGTGATAGTGATTTTACGCCGCTTGTACTACGAATTTTAGAAAGTGGTATGCCAGTCTATGGTTTTGGTGAAAAGAAGACACCTCAACCTTTCGTGGATGCTTGCTCGTTATTTATTTTCACAGAAAACCTTTCTATTGAACGAGACGAGAAAGCAGATGCTCCACCAGTTCAAACGAATAAGAAAAGCAAAAATGAATTACGACAAGACACCGTATTGGTGAAGTTACTAAGAACAGCAGCAGAGCAGACTGCTGAAGATGATGGATGGTCGTCTTTGGGACGGGTTGGCAGTTACATATCTAACAATAGTTCTTTCTCTACAATTAATTACGGCTATAAAAAGCTTGGTGACTTAATTCGCGTAAGTGAATTGTTTCATATTCAAATGCGAAAAGATGGCGTAGCGATGTATATCAAAGATAGTCGAAAATAGTAGTTGGCTCGCAAACTGACTTGTGATTACAAATCTAATTCGCCAATGCCGCTTTTGGCCGAAATGTAAAACTAATTTTCTAATTTGGAGAAAAGAGTGAGCTTTGTGACTTTCAATGGTGTCGAGTACGAAATTCTTCGAGGAAGCGATGTAATTAGAGACGGCATGTATTTAGAGGCATCGATATCGAAACCCAGCTCTAGAGATGCTGTATTGGAAATTTTTTATTCTGACGTTGATGATAGCTTCACTGTTTCCTATTGTAGAGATGGTCTTCCAATGGAACTCGTCGAGCACATGATTGTTAATGCTAAGACAGCATTACCTCCTGCTAGGTGCGGTGATTGATTTTTGAAACCCATTACTTATGTCTGCGCTGTGCCGTTCTGCACCTCAAAGATTTTAGCGCTACTTTTAAAAAATATAAAAACTGACATGTGGAAGAAGAGATGCCTTATCTTGAAGATATAATTTCACGTATGTGCTTGGTAGAGTCTGAAAAAAATTCATCTGACTCTGCATCCTGGCATGCGCACCGTGAAGCGGAAAAGTTATCTGATCCATCCATGATTGACGAAGTGGTAGAATACCTTTTAAAAAAACGCAGCAAGAGTGAGCGTAAGGCGGCTTATTTCATCCTCGGCAAAATAGGTAAGAACGTCGGAAGCGCCAAAGCTTCCCATGTGTTGCTTGAACAGTTGTGCGTAGAAAAAGATAAATACGCGCTTTCCACTGCGCTAGATTCAATTACCTCTTTAAGGCTGGGGGAAGACGACGATATATCTCCAATTACAAATCTTCTGAACGATTCCCGATGGTTGGTTCGCCATTCCGCAATTCAAGCCCTGCGGTTAACATCATCACCAGAAGCTGAATTGAATTTAATTACGCTTTTAGAAAATACGAAAGACGACTTTGATAAAATCTATTGCCATTCCACTTTAAGCTTCATAGGCACAGAGCGTTCGATATCTGCTCTACAAGCAAATACCGCTTCCCGAAAGAGAGATGTGAAGGTATCGGCTATCAATGCATTAGAAAATATCCAACAACGGATTACAGCTCAACAGGTTCAGAGATAGCTGCCCTGTCAGTCAGCTGAATAGTGATTGGTTGAGTGTTGTAGAGATAGGACAGGTGTGTCAGATAACTTATGTCCGCCTTGGCCGGAAAACCTTACCCCACCAACACACTACCGCCCTGCCCTAAACTCGGAAACGCTCCAGCTCGTTGCGAAGCGCTAATGCTAGCTGTTTTAACTCAAGCGCCGTTTCTGCATTTGTGCGAGTTGCTTTATGATTTTCTGCAGCCATTTGCGCAATATTTTCTACACCTACGGCAACACCGCTTGCTGCTGAAGATTGCTCGCCCAGTGCTTCCGTTATTTGGTTGACAACATTCATCACCGCATCAGCCTTATTGCGCATATCGCCCATTGCTAGCCCTGCCTGCTGCGAAAGCTCGACACCGCGCGAGACCGTATCCACGCCGGTACGCATCTTGGCAACGGCTTGTTCAGTGCCGCCGCGAATACTATCTACAGTGCCAGAAATTTCTTGCGTACATTGCGCTGTACGGCTGGCTAATTGACGCACTTCATCTGCCACTACAGCAAAACCGCGCCCAGACTCACCCGCTCTGGCTGCTTCAATGGCTGCGTTTAACGCCAACAAATTGGTTTGACTGGCAATTTCATTAATCGTAGTAACTATATCGGAGATACGTAAAGACTGACGCCCCAAATCTTCGACAACTTCACTCGCTTGACCTACTGCAATGGCCACTCGCTGCATTTCACTGGCCGTTTCATTGACCACAGCGCGCCCTTGTTCAGAAACGACACCAGACTGCTTAGACACATCGCGCGCTTCAACGGCATTCTGCGCAATATGATCAATACTCACGGTGACTTGTTCTACTGCAGCGGCGACTGAAGTCGCTGCTGCACTTTGCCGCTCAGTTGAATGGGCAATTTGATCCGTCGATGCGGCAAGATGTTGCGCAGCATCAGCCACTTGATTAGCGCTCGTCATAACGTGCGCAACTAACCGCCCAACCGACTCTCCAATTAAGTTAAAAGATTCGGCAATTTTCCCCAGCTCATCGCGCGAATGTATTCGTGTACGAACAGAAAAATCGCACGCCGCTAATTGCTTAGCGCTGTGACCAATCACGCTAATTTCATTGATGATATTGCTGTAAGCTGCAACTGCCAAATAGATAAAGGCGAGCGTGGCTCCAATAGCCAGCAAACGAGAAACCATTAAATCATGTCTCTGATGCGCAACGCGTTGTTCAATGAGCGATTTAAGATCAGGCAACATGTCATCCAGCATAAGGGAGTAACCGCTATCAATAACCTGCGTCATTTCATTAAAGAATACTTGCGGTTGTTTGGTGCCTTGCTCAAACATAGTCGTATCTTCCAACTGCTTTGATACACCATCCACAATTGCAATAAATTTTTCTACGTGTTGTATGAGCACTCGTTCTTTTGCGTCTGCAGCAGATGAAAACGCTTTTTTGGTATTCAGGCTAACATTGCTGCGGTGACTGGCGATTCCCCCCATAAGTAATGGCAATTCATAGCGCTGCCCTTCGGGAATTGATCCTGCAGCAAGAAATCGTGTCCCAATACCGCGCACTTGGCCTAATTTTTCAATCAACTCCGGAGTATCTTGCACAATACTAAGCATCAAATAATAAGTATTGAGATCAGGATCAAGCGTGAGCGCTGTTGTATCGGCAACCTGAACCGAAAAAATATGCAGCGTATTAATCATTTGCGTGTGTCGTTTAAAATTTTCAGGGCCGGACCACTGCAAACCACTCGATTGAATTGTCTGCCACTCAGAGCGTACTTGCTGCCAATTTTTGTCTTGGTTTAATTCTGCCCCCAACACGCTGTTTAAGTGATTTAAATCTTTATCAATTGCTTGCTCACTGGCTCTAAGGTTATCGGCCATATCTTTCTTCCCGGCAATAACACCTGCCGACAAGCCGCGATGTTGTTGCATATTCTGGGTTAGATGCGCCAAATCTTTCATCAACTCAAGGCCGTGCAATTCTTGAATTGAAGGGTCGATGTTACTGTCGTAAAACGACTGTAACATCAACTGCTGAATACCTACCGCCAAGAATGCGACAACACCAAGAACAGCAAATTTTTGCGGAAAACGCAGACGCGTCATAAAAAAAATAGCGGGCGAAAACAGAAATTTCATAAAAATACCGAAGGGGTGATTAACACACTTTATGTATTACTGGGAGGCATAGCATTAGTCAAATGTAGCTGAGAATTGCAATCTCGCAAGACACATAGCCAATCTTAAATATGATGCACAGTTTCGGGGCAATTGGTGCGGCAAATCATGCTCAAACGCTAAATTTTAGTAACCACTCAAATCGTGTATTTGCGCTTGGCTAACCCATAAAAATAATTTCTCTCTATGTCGAAAATCCAAAACCTCACACGACTATTTGCAGACAAGACACGAATTGTCTGCCCTTAACCTACTGGATAACTCAAAATGACTAAAATGATTTTTATAAGCTTACCGGTTGAAAACCTTGAAGCATCAATAAGATTTTATAAAGCACTGGGCTTTTCTCAAAACACCCAATTTTCAGATGGAGAATCTGCCTGCATGGTGTGGAGCGAGGCGATTCACGTGATGCTTCTCTCTCACGATAAGTGGCGCACCTTTACCACTCGCCCTATTCCGCCCTCAACTTCTAGCGAAGTTGCACTTAATGTTTCCTGTGAGAACCGAGCCATTGTGGATGCCATGTGTGTAGCAGCGGCAGCAAACGGCGGCACCATCGATATCAACCCAATTCAGGATCTCGGCTTTATGTACAGCAGAGATATAGCAGACCCCGATAGCCACATCTGGGGCGCATTTTGGATGGACCCAACGGCAATGCCGGCGAAAGATTAGGAATACTCAAGGGAGTCGTCGAGCACGACTCCCTCACTAAAATTCAAATTCTATTCTGGAGTTTAATCCAAACATTAATTCTTAGGCCATTGAGCTTATTCCCAAACTTTTTATTTTTAATTCGACCCTGCTCACAAAGTTATTTTGCCAATGATTATTCCTGTGTAATACTGCGCGCCGAACATCGCGAAAAGCGGTTTGGGTATTAGCAAGCTTTTTCACTAGTCCTGCAACCGAGTACACGTCACCCTGCATCTATGTGAGGTCGGCCAGCGCTTCCCCCGACACGAGTCGGATTTTATTACGAGCCGTTGCGCGTTTGACAACTGCCGTATTTATTGGAGCAGGCCATGACCAAATCTCACGCCTTTTTAAATAGTTCTCACAACACCCCCATCAATTTTCACATTGCCATTGTAGGCGCAGGTCTCGGCGGCTTAACACTCGCTCGCGTTCTGTATATCAACGGAATCAGCGCAACAATCTATGAGGCAGATGCATCACCCAATGCACGTGCACAAGGTGGACTACTGGATATTCACGATTACAACGGCCAACTAGGCTTGAAAGCCGCAGGCCTCTACGAAAAATTTCTTGAGCTTATTCTTCCAAGCGAAGATGCTAAACGTGTTGTCGATAAAAATGGAAATATTTTATTCGATAAGCCCGGCACAAATGACAGCACCAAACCCGAAGTGGATAGAGGCGCCCTGCGACAACTGCTGATTAATTCATTACCCGCCGATAAGATTAAATGGAACCACAAAGTTGCACGCATTGGTTGCTTGGGCGAAGGTAAACACCAAGTCGAATTTTCTAATGGTAATTCGATCATTTCTAATCTTTTGGTAGGTGCTGATGGTGCATGGTCGCGCGTTCGTCCGCTCGTTTCTGCTGCAAAGCCGATCTACTCCGGCACTACATTTATCGAAACAAATCTTTTCGATGGCAACACGCGACACAAAGCAAGTGCAGATGCAATTGGCAGCGGTACACTCATGGCCGTTGAACCGGGCAAAGGCATAATGGCGCACCGCTATGCGAATGGAAATTTACGCGCTTATATTGCGCTCAATCGATCAGAAGAATGGATTAGCGCAATTGATTTCAGTAAACCGTCGATAGCATTACAACGCATTGCCGACGAATTTAAACATTGGGCTCCGCAACTCAGAGCGATAATTACCGATTGTGAAAGCGAACCGATTGTTAGACCAATATATGCACTGCCAATTGATCATCGCTGGGAGCGTACTCCTGGTATAACTCTGTTGGGAGATGCCGCGCATTTGATGTCGCCATTCGCAGGCGAAGGTGCAAATCTTGCCATTTATGACGGCGCTGAATTGGGGAAATTTATTTGCGCGAATTGTGATGATATTGAAACCGCACTAGCAAACTATGAGCGAGAGTTGTTTCCGCGCAGTGAAGTAGTTGCTGATCAAACATTTCGAAATCAACAGCGCTTCTTTGGCGAGGATGCACCGCAAAGCGTTGTAGAGCTTTTTTCTGGGCGTTAGTTTTTCAGCTAGAAAGCGAATCGCTTTTTATCCTAAAGCGATTCGCCACAATAAATATGAATTTCTATGACTGACTTTTAGAATTACAATAGTTAAATTAAAAATTTAACTATAACCCTTTCTGCAGAATTTTAGGGTGTAACTAGCCTAGTAAACGACATAGATGCAACTTTCCATTTATTATTCTTTTTCACATATATCTCAGTAACCACAAATGGATTTGTCACTTCGTTGCCACGTACCACGGCTAATAAAGCGATTCTGTTTAATAAAACAGCGGTGTTTCCAATAATGTTTACTGCGACCTCTTGTACATCTGCTTTTTTATATTGAATACCGCCGCTACGAATTACTTCAAGTTCACTTTCTTTAGTCATGGTGCGAGACATATGAACAAACACAGCCTTATCGTGAAAAAGTGTATCCAATGCACCCACATTACGATCTGCCATCCATTGCCATTTGGTTTTTGATAGCTCGATAATTTCTCGTTCTGCTTTTGTGATAGACGCCTCAGGCTTTATGGGTAACATTGTATCCTCCGCCCACGCTACAGGCGTTAGTAAGATGGATGCACTGACTAACAGGGTGAATAATTTTTCATTAAGCGTTCTATTTAATAATTGGGCGAAATTCATAATGTAATTTCCGTTATTGATTGAGAGTGTTTAGCGACCAGATAAAAATTGCCGATGAATAAAACTGAAGCAAATAAGTAACATTAAACATTTAATTTGCGTGCGGTTAGCCATTCAACCATCGCAGGATCACGATGCGAAAAGAAGGAACTGGTCGCGGTATCCAGCGCAGTTATTTTATTCACGTCAGCATCTGACAATTCAAAATCCATTACTGCAAAGTTTTCCTGCATGCGCTCTTTACGAACAGATTTAGCCAGAGTGACTACTCCGCGTTGCACCAACCAACGAAGTACGACTTGCCCAACAGATTTTCCGTATTGTTTGCCGATGCCAGTGAGTACAGGATTAGAAAATAAATTATTTCGGCCTTCTGCAAAGGGAGCCCATGCTTCGGGCTGAATGCCCTTGGTTTTCATCCAGGGCACAGCATGTAATTGTTGATTGAAAGGATTTACTTCAACTTGATTGACCGCAGGCTTAATGCGATTGAATGCCATTAAGTCAGCCAAACGATCTGGCGTAAAATTGCTTACCCCTATAGCGCGAACTTTTCCTGCCGCCTTCAACTCTTCCATTGCACGCCAAGCTCCGTGAACATCGCCGTAAGGCTGGTGAATAAGATACAAATCAATTTGATCAAGCTGGAGGCGATTCAATGAACGTTCGAACTGCGCTTTCGCACCTTCATAATTTGCATCTTGAAGCCACAGCTTAGTCGTCACAAATAACTCGTTGCGCGCGATACCACTCGCTCGCAGCGCATTGCCCACTTGGGTTTCATTTTGGTAAGACGCTGCGGTATCTATGTGGCGGTAACCCACATCAATTGCATCAATGACGGCGCGTTCACATTCGGCCGGATCGGTTATCTGGAACACGCCAAAACCTAATAGAGGTATTTCAATGCCATTATTCAATGTGATTGTACTCATAAGATTTCCTCGTTGGCTTCAATGCAGGTGAGCTTCATTGTTGGCTGGACGCTGATCACACTATAGCCAGAAGGACTGGCATTGATTAGATGCCATATTTCGCATGGATTTATAATGAAATTTGATTAATAGGCTATATTTTTGCTGCAATGATTGAAAATATCGTCACATTAGCAACTTAAACTGCATAATTTGATGACAGAAGCTCAAGCCTGAGGAAATCTTTAATGGCGGAAAATTTGAATGACCTACGCGCCTATATCTTGGTCGCACAAGTTGGCAGCTTTACGAAAGCGGCTGGTCAGCTGGGCGTTTCGCAATCGGCATTGAGCTATACAATCAAAACTCTTGAAGATCGGATTGGAGTGAAACTGCTTAATCGCACTACGCGCAGCGTTTCACCCACTCAAGCAGGCGAGCGATTGCTTGAGGACATTGAGCCGTTAATTGCCGGGATTGACCAGAAGCTGGGCAAGTTAAATGAGTTTCGAGACTCTCCGCGAGGAACACTTAGAATCAACAGCTCGGAGCATGTTATCAATGTGCTTTTGTGGGAAAAGCTTGCTAAGTTTGCAAAAAATTACCCCGATATTGTGTTGGAAATTACCACCGATTACGCGCTCACCGACATAGTCAAAGACCGCTTCGATATAGGTATTCGCCTTGGCGGTGATATCGATAAAGATATGATCGCCGTTCGCGTCACACCTGATGTTCAAATGGCTGTTGTTGCATCGCCAGATTATCTTGCAATTAATGGCACACCCGTATCACCAAAAGATCTTATCAATCACCGCTGCTTAACGATGCGTTTACCTAGACATGAAAATATCATGGGCTGGGAATTTCAAAGCACAGAAAAAAAGCAGCTGCAAAACGTTATTCATTATCGACCGCAATCAGCCATGATTGTTAATCATGCTCATCTTTTAGTAAAAGGAGCTGTAGACGGATTAGGCTTAGCGTGGATACCTTCAGCAATGGCAGAAAATGAATTGAATAACGGAGCACTAATCAGCGTCTTGAATGAGTATGCAATTTCTTACGATGGGTATTACATGTATTATCCCAGCCGTAATGCCTCACCCTTGTTTCGCCTGTTCGTAGATGCATTGAAACTAAATGTAGATTAACTGCACTTGCGGCGATTAAATTCAATTTATACAAAACTAGAAAAAAATTATTTAAAATGTCTCAAATATCCGGTTACACAATCCTCTCTTCTCCCGTCGAATTTGCTACTGAAGAAAAGAACAGCGAATTTTTAACCTTTCTTCATCCGGTAAGTTCGCGCGAGGAAGCTATGCCGCTTATTGAGCATTATCGAAAAAAATATCCCGATGCAAATCATGTGTGCTGGGCTTATGTGATTGGTAATACACGACAACCACAAACGCAAGCATTTAGTGATGATGGCGAACCATCAGGAACTGCGGGCAAGCCAATGCTACATGTACTGACTGAACGAGAAGTAGGAAATTGTTTAGCAATCGTTGTGCGTTATTTTGGCGGTGTAAAATTAGGTGCGGGTGGATTAGTACGCGCTTATTCTGGTGCGGTTTCAGAAGCCGTCAATCACGCGCACTTAACGCAGGTTATGCCCAGTATTCACTTATGTATTCGCGTAGATTTTTCGAGGGAAGCTAAAGTTCGTCATTTGATCAATCAACATCACGGAAAAATATTAACCGTGAATTACGCTGCACAGGTAACCATTGGTATCAGCATTACAACGTCAAACGCCGAGAGCTTTTCCAAGGATGTTATTAACGAAACAGCAGGTAATGCGCTTATTTATTCAGAAGACTAGTTGCCACGAACATCCTGATTCTACTTTTTTCAATCTATTACCGCCAAAAACACGCTAAAATAGCAGGCTGATTTGCCTTGATACCCCGCTCTGTTTCTAACGAAAGAGTTGTGACTGGCAAGAATGGGCGAGATCCCCTCTTGAGAGTAAACTTTAAAGTAACTTCTAGAATTATTTTCCATGATCAATGAAACCAATACCCCGCTCTCAACCGAATACATACAACGTTTTGGCGGTATAGGTCGGCTCTATGGGCAAGACGCACTCGTTGCATTACACAAAGCACATTTCGCCATTATTGGCTTAGGTGGCGTAGGCACTTGGGTCGCGGAAGCCTTGGCACGATCTGGTGTGGGCGAGCTCACGCTTATTGAGCTAGACGATGTTTGTGTCACCAATACCAATCGTCAATCGCACGCACTTAAATCCAATATTGGCCGCTCAAAAAATCAAGTAATTTGCGATCGTTTAAAAGATATTAACCCTGAAATTATTATTCACTCCGTTGAAGATTTTATTGATCACGAAAACATGAAAGCGTTGATTGGCAAGCAACACCATGTAGTGATTGATGCAATGGATGCAGCCCATATAAAAGCGCGGTTGGTTGCTTACTGCCTTGCGATAAAAGTACGTTTGATTACCATAGGTTCATCTGGCGGCAAGCGCGACCCACAACAAGTTCGCGTGACTGATTTAGGCCGTACCGAAAGCGACCCTATGCTGGTAAAAATTCGTACACAACTCTATCGACACTTTAATTTCTCGCGCGATAAAAACCGCAAATTCCGTGTTGATGCGGTTTTTTCTACCGAGCAAATGGTTTACCCGAAACCCGATGGCAGCGTGTGCATGGATAAACAATTTTTAGAAGCCGGTGTGAAATTAGATTGTGCAGGTGGTTTTGGTTCTAGCGTGATGGTAACGGGGACTTTTGGATTTGTTGCGGCGGCTAGGGCGATTGAACGATATTTGGAGAAAACACTGAAACAATCCTAGCAGGAAACCGCCACACTCGCAGGATGAGTTAGATCAGCAAAATGGATTTTGATTCGGCGGTGTAGATTAATGGGCTTTCGTTTTTTGCACAGAGGTGCCTTGCTCTGCTTTAACCCAATCGCGCAATCCGTAGCGCTCCATGATTTTTGCTAGGTCTCCGCTTCGCCTCAGTTTTACTATGCCCGCATCAAACATACCGGCATAACGCTGCGCAGAAATTTTATCCGCAGGTGAAAAACCCATCACAGTTGTACTTGACTCTTCGCAGCCAGCTTCACGCAAATGTATATCGGAGTTTATTTTCGCGGTATAACTCACCAAATATTCGTTTTCTATAAAGCTATCAACTCGCCCCGCCATCAACATGCGCACCAAGCGCTCAGTTAAACCATCGCCCGACTGCAAATCAAATTGATATTTGTGCTGTTTAATTGCCGCGTCGATTTGGGAGCCATAACTATAACTTTTCACCCCACCTATTCGCAGCCCCACAAGCGACTCAACACTCGCGTAACGCCAAGTGCTTGTTGTTTGCGTATAAAAGCAATAGCGAGAATCAGAGATGGTTTCTTTTGAAAAAATAAAATCTGGTGCCTCTTCTTTAAACACAGACGGGATCAGTGTGAACTCGCCCTTACGCACCTCTACGAGAGCACGGGAATAATTCATATTGGAGTATTGAATTTTTATTCCTTGCGGCTCAAAAATAGCTCGTAAAATTTCGATAGGATAACCCTCCAAAGGTGTACCGGCCTTACAACCAAATGGGCACCAATAATCAGGACTGATCACTTTAATTTCTTCTGCAGCGGTGCGTGAACCAATAAACATACACGCCACACACAGCAGCGATGCTATCGGGAAACGACATTTGTAAAAAATACTAAGTGCCAGCATAAAAACAAACTCCAATCAGCAGCCCGCTTCTGAAGTAAAATTCGGTGACACAACTAATTCACTCACTTTTTTCAAAATAGCATTTAATCCATTGTTGCGCGATGGCGTTAAATGCTTTTCCAAGCCTACATCTAACAATAGCTGGTGAAAATTTACTGCATTTATTTCCCGCACTGATTTTATATCAACCTGCGCCAACAAGAGCGCAGCCAAACCATTAATTACTCGGCTATCACTATCAAACGCAAAACGATAAATACCATGCACTCGCTCACAAACCAACCACGCCGACGTTTCGCAACCGCGCAATAAATAAGTATCGGTGCGTATTTCAGGTTTGGGATTAATTAATTTTCCCCACCGGGTAATCAAACGATACTGCGCCTGCCAATTTTGCGTAGCGATTAGCTCGGGCAGAGAAACACTGGATAAATCATCGAAAACTAACATCAGGAAATAATCTTAAAAAGTTGTTGTGCGTTGCGCGTCGTTTGCGCAGCAATATGTGCGAGCGATTCACCGCGTAAATCTGCAAGTGTTTGCGCAATAGCAATGATATTTGCGGGGCTGTTGCGTTCACCTTGTTTGCCTTGAAGCGGCATATCGGGAGCATCAGTTTCTAACACTATAGACTCCAAAGGTAATTGCGTTACCGCTTGGCGAGTTTTATTGGCGCGCTCATACGTAATGGTTCCACCAATACCCAAACGAAAGCCCATCGCCCAATATTGCATTGCCAGTTCATAGCTGCCGCTAAAGCCGTGAATTACACCCCCAGCATCTAAACGATAATCTTTGAGCTGCTGAATCAATTCATTATGGTTTTTTCTGCAATGAAGAATCAAAGGCAGTGATTTTTTGTGAGCAAGTTTGACATGGACATCTAAAACAGACTGTTGCACCGCCAAGGGAGTTTCTATAAGCGCATCCAGCCCACACTCGCCTATTGCTAGGCAATGCCTTAACTGCAAACAATGTGTGAGTTGCTGCCAAAGCACTGGAAGATAAGCATGAATCTCATCACCGTTGATTTCTTTATCTATCCACCAAGGGTGAAGCCCAACTCCCACAAAAATATTTTCATTTGCTTTCGCAATTTTTGCGGCTGTTAACCACTGATCAGGCGCAACACCGGGAATCATTAAATATTGAATACCCTGGGCATTGCACTCACGCCAAACGGTTTCGCGGTCTTGATCAAAATCCGCAAAATCAAAATGGCAGTGGCTATCAAAAAACTCCATCTAGTGCGAACTCTCAGACAAGATTTTTTCAATGCGACGATCAGGAATCAACCACAAAAGCGCAACACTGATGTACCCGATTTGCGCAAACCACACATTCACATATGCCAAGGGAACCGCTATGGCATAAATCACAATTGAAATGAGACCTTTAAAATCCTTGCCAACAGCTTTTGCTACTAAAGAATCTTTGCCTTCGGTAGCTATAATGCAATGCACCAGAATCCAATAAGCTACACCTGCCATTGCCAATGTAACGCCATATAATGCCGTTGGCAGAGGGGCAAAATGATTCTCGCCCATCCAACCCGTTACAAATGGCAACAGCGAAAGCCAAAATAATAAATGCAAATTCGCCCACAAAACACCGCCACGCACATGCTTAACGGCGTGCAACAAATGGTGGTGATTGTTCCAATAAATTCCTACGTAAATAAAACTGAGTATGTAGCTAAAAAAAACGGGAACCAGTGCCTGCAAGGTTGCCCAATCTGCACCATGAGGTACTTTCATTTCTAACACCATAATAGTGATGATGATAGCCAATACACCATCACTAAAGGCTTCAAGGCGATTTTTGCCCATAGCTTTCCTCATT
This sequence comes from Cellvibrionaceae bacterium, assembly GCA_021151525.1. Taxonomy (GTDB): domain Bacteria; phylum Pseudomonadota; class Gammaproteobacteria; order Pseudomonadales; family Cellvibrionaceae; genus Cellvibrio. The sequence continues at coordinate 20,323 of JAGKXD010000059.1, forward strand.
CCAGTAACAAAATGGTTTTCATTGTAATCGCAGCAATGCCTTTACGCATCACAACATACACAGACATGCACGACTTAAGAGAACTAGCGCTCGAACAAAACCTATAATCCCCAAACAAATGCAGCAATATGCTAATTTGCCGCTATATTATAAAAACAGCTGGGTAGTAACTGTGGATGATTGAGGACAAACAGGGGTATGTTTGATAATTCAACCAAAAAATTTCAATTGGGTTTGGTATACCTTTTTGCAATTTTAGCGGTATTAGGAATTGGCCCTTTTGTGTACTTACGCTATGCACAAGGTGAAATCACGCACGCACTGCTCGATCTCGCTATAGTTGGTGCGGCCGTTTCAAGCGCCCTTTATTCCCGTTGGCGCGGTGAGGCCACCCCTGCCATTTTGAATTTTGCCGCCTTTTTCTACACCGCAGGCGCACTTACCGTCGTCCACCTGAATACCCCAATTTTTGTGTTTTGGATTTTCCCCACAATCTTGGCGAACTTCTTCCTATTGCGCCCAACCCGTGCAATCGTCCTCAATATCATTGCTATTGCATTTGTCATTCCCGTAGCACTGCGTTTGGGTAAAACGCTCGACTCCTTCGCCATGATATCGTCCCTTGTTATTGGTAGCGTCATGGCTTATTTGTTTGCATATTTAACAGAACAACAGCGCATACGTCTGGAAATTTTTGCATCGCAAGATCCGCTCACCATGCTCGGAAATCGCCGTTTAATGGATGAAGAATTACGCCTGTGTGTAGAAGACTTTACCCGCTACCAAATGCCCGCCACCTTGATTGTGTTTGATTTGGATAAATTCAAAGCCATTAACGACAAGTTCGGGCACAACGTTGGCGACCAACTTTTAATCGATATTGGTAGCTTGTTAACTACTCGTCTGCGCAAAACTGACCGAGCATTTCGTTTTGGCGGTGAAGAATTCGTGCTTTTGGCGCGCAATACCAAGCTTGAGGAGGCGGCCGTTATTGCAGAACAAATTCGCATTCAAATTGCCACTCACATCCAAGGGCCAGACGGCAGCATTAGCGCCTCCTTTGGTTGCGCCAGTATTCAAGCAGAAGAAACCCGCGAGCAATGGTTTGTGCGTGCCGATCGCGCCATGTACCAAGCCAAAGAGCAAGGTCGTAACTGCGTGGTTTTAGCCAACGAATAATATAAAGTTCTGTCCACGAAAACTTTTAAAACACAGCCGCAAGATTTCCCGGTATTATCTGCCCATTCAAGCAACTGACACCATAACAAGGCTGACACCTCATTCGCTATGTATCACTCGTTTTTTGGCCTTGCCGAGCCCGCCTTTTCTATAGCTGTTAACCCGCGCTATTTATACATGAGCCAACAGCATAAAGAAGCTTTGGCACACTTGCTCTATGGCGTTGCCGGCGGTGGTTTTGTCATGCTTACCGGTGAGGTAGGCACAGGCAAGACAACTATTATCCGCTGTTTACTGGAACAAATGCCTGACAATACCGATATCGCCATCGTCATGAACCCCATGTCAAATGTGCCGGAATTACTAACGACAATTTGCGATGAACTGGGCGCGACTTATATTAAAGATGAACCCAGCGTAAAAGATTTAACCGACGCCCTACACACCTTTTTGTTGCACAACCACACGCATGGGCGCAATACCGTTTTATTAATTGATGAAGCACAATTACTTTCTACGCAAGCACTTGAGCAAGTGCGATTACTCACCAATTTAGAAACCACTACGCAAAAATTATTGCACATTATTTTAGTTGGCCAACCCGAATTAAAAGCGCTGCTCTCCAAACCTGAATTACGCCAATTAGCGCAGCGTGTTACCGCGCGATTTCATCTCACACCTTTAACGCTTGCAGAAACTCAGGCCTACATTCGCCATCGATTAAAAGTTGGCGGTTTACCTGAAGGGCGAAATCCATTTCCTTACGCGATTATTAAACGCATTCACGCATTCACCGGTGGCATTCCGCGTTTGATAAATGTTATTTGCGAACGCTGTTTAATCGGCGCTTACGGCAGCAATAAGGTGCGTGTCGATAACGAAATATTTAATGCAGCCCGCAAAGAAGTGATTGGTGGACTAGAACAATCACAAGCCACGAAAAGAAGTTTTTATTGGAGATTGGCGGGTGGATTTATTTCTATCGTTTTGCTGAGTTTCGCGTTGTATTTCACACACAACCGAAACACTCATAACACAATTAAAACTGCAACAGCGCAAGCGGCTAGCACATCAAGCCACTCTGCATCATCATCGGCAAGTTCTGCACCGAGTATTGCGTTGCACAACTATCACGAAGCTGAAGATAATTTATTCACTTATCTCAACCTACCGCTCGCACCAGAAACACGCCCCTGCGGTAAAAATTTAAAAGCTAGCCAGCAATGCGCAAAAGTTACTTTGCACACATGGACAGACCTTAGCGATTTAAATCGCCCCGCTATTTTAATTATGTCCACTCCAGAAAAGTTTTCGACCTATTTAGTACTCATTGGATTAAATGCCGAAAATGCTTTACTCCTGAACGAGCAGCAAGAAAAAATCATTATGCCACTTGCAAAACTTGGCCGCGACTGGACCGGCGAAGCCGTTTATGTTTGGAAAAGACCGCCTGCATTTAGCGATACCATTTTACTGGGCGACAGCAGCGCAACAGTCGCTTGGGTTGCACAACAATTTGCAAAGCTCGACAAACAAAAAGAACCGCTCAGCGACGATTTGTTCAGTTTGGCATTACAAGAGCGGATTAAGATATTTCAGCGCAGTAAAGGAATATCAGCCGATGGCACCATTAACGAACAAACCTTGTTAAAACTTAATGAAGTCATTGGCGCAGACAAAACCCTTTTAACTGATTTTAGTGAAGCCGGTAATCATGTCCCTACTCCTTGATGCACTCAACAAAGCCGACCAAGAGCGCAAGCGCAATGAAGCTACGCCGGGCATTAACAGCAATCACGAAAGCCTCAATGAAGAAGGCTCACGCAAATCTATTCTGCTGATTGCCGTTATTGTTGCAGCCCTTGCCATTCTATTGGCTATCATTTTTTGGCTTGGCCAACGCTCGGCAACACCTGCCATCGCAACATCAACAACAAGTACAACAGCAAAATCTTCTGTAGCAGCGCAACAACAAAAATTACCTCCTGCAACACCAGTTGCACCAGCCATTACGCCAGAAGCTACACCAGCTGCTGAAGATATAGATACATCAGAAGAAAATGTTGCCAGCCTTTATCAACAAAATGCAGTTGCACAAGCCAGCAATCAAATTCCAGTACAAACACCACCGGCTACAGACAACAGTGCAAACGCAAATAGCGAGCCCCTTTCTGCACCAAAGTCCATCACACAATTTGCAAACCTGCCGGACCTGCACGATTTACCAAGCCAAGTATTAGAAAAAATTCCCAGTCTTAATTACAGCGAACACAATTACAACAACAATGGCGGTAGCGTAAAAATTAACGGCACGATTCACCATGCGAATGATCAACTAGCCAACGGCTTAGTCATTGATAAAATTTTGGAAGACGGAATGATTCTGCACATGGATAATTACTCTTTCAAAATGCGCGCCCTCAATTCCTGGGTCAATATGTAATTTTACGCAGCCATCCCACAAAGAGTGTTGGATGCTGCGCACCCGCTTTATACCCACCTTAAGCAATTAAGCTTCAACAAGCTTGGTATACAATTGATAGGTTTCATCTTTAATGTGCATAAAAGGCCTTAAATAAACCTTTTGCTCACCATTTACCACTGACCAATCTGTATTGGATATTCGCGTTGCGCTTAACATTTGCGAGCGAGTAAAACGCACGTCTGCCGCAGCTATTGGAAACAACACCAGCGGCCCCATTAAAAGAGCAACCACATCAGGGTAGCTCGCATTAATTGCTTCCAAACGCATTTCCATATCGAACGCAATCTCAATGCGATCACCCTTGCTCCAAACTTTAGTCAACTCCAAAAAGCTGCCAGCTCTAATCGTAGTAGATTCTAGCTGACCATTAATTTTTATTTGTGTCCCCTTACCTGCCCATGCAGGAATACGCAATGACACACTAAATTTTTTCGGCTGTTCAAGATTAATTTCTACAATGCTGGAATTGGCGAACGGATATTGCGTTGTTTGCTGAATCGACACCGTTTGACCATCAATAACAGTTTTCACCTGTGACGGGATATAAAGATTCACATAAATATTATCGCGTTCCAGCAAGTACGCGCTGATACCATAATCTGCTGCAAGTTGGATGAAAGTTCCCGAACAGCAAGGCCATTGTTCATCGCGGAAAAACTTATGAGCTTTGTTATTGTAATCTGAATAATAAAAAGTGCTGCCATCTGGCAGAGTTGGTTTAGCGCCAAGAATCGTGTTGTAGAGTACGCGCTCCATACTATCGCCGTAGTGGCTCGACTTAGTAAGTTGTAAAAGACTGCGCGTAATTTTGAAATGCCCGTAAGCTCCACAAGGTGTTTCAAACGTCCGGTGCGTTTCTGTTAAGGACTTAAATAGAGTTTCTGTATCGTCTGGCGCAATCAACTCTTCATTAGGCCCCCATCCACCCGTCGCAAATGATTGCGCCTCAATAAATTCAAAGCCATTGCGTGCCGCCGCAAGATATTTTTTATCACCCGTGCAAAGATAAGCTTGAACTGCCGAGTTAAGTGCATTCACATGACTGTAAGCATGCTTGCCTTTAAGGGGACTAACGCCCTTAGCAAGCGGATCAAATAGAGCTTCATTTTGTAAATAACGCACAGCGAGATCTTTGTATCTTTCGCCCATACCTAATTGCCACGCAATAAAAAGATTTTCTGGCAGCGTATAGGGTTCATCCCAAATTTCTGCTTCTTGCGTATAAGGGCGAGCACGACGTTCTTCTCGCGTTAAAGCTTTTTCTGGCAAAAATGGCAATACCGCTGTAGTTAATTTATCCAGCGCCGTTTTTGCTTCTTCAATACCTGTGTATTGGTATGCATCAATTAAACCAATGGCAAGCTTGTCATAGGTATAAGCCGGTAAATAGTAGTTTTCAAAAAAACGCGGGGATATAGTGAGCGCATATTTATGTACAAGATCGCTCACCTTTTGTTTAATTTTTTCATCGCCAGTAATTGCGTAGCTGCGTGCAAGGCCAGATACATATTGCCCAAAACTATGGCCGGGAATATAACCGTGCCAGTTGGCGCTGCTCCAATTATTGGGGTCTATATGAAAATCTCGCGAATCATCATACCACCCGCCCATATCTTCACCCGGTGCTGGCTGGCCTGCGCGCTTACGAAAAGGTTTTAGCAATTTGTCGTCGCTAATTCCCATAAACAATTGCACTTGGTAATTAAGTTGGTCGCGCAAGAGACTTGCGCCCAATTGAACCTGATCATAAGTACATTGCTTTAGCGGCGGCTTGATTAACAGCTTGGATTTTTTGGGCAATAAACTTGATGCTTTTACGGAAGATGCGTAACCGCAAAATACCAAACAAGTGTGGCCAAGAAAGCTACGACGAGAGAGAGTACGCATAGGATGATTGCTCGTATTATTTTTTATGTTAAGTATTTGAAAATACT
>JAGKXD010000156.1 GCA_021151525.1 Cellvibrionaceae bacterium
TGTCCGGTTACTTGGCTTTGTTAGCGAAGAGGAACACGTCCACTACTTTTCAAACGCCGTGGTTGCCATCGATTTGACAACCCGAGATCACTGCCTTGTCTGTGGTGCTTATGAGGCTGCCGCATTGGGGGTTCCCGCAATCCTATCCGACAGTAAAGTTAACCGAGACATTTTTAATAAGGGTTTTATCTATACGTCCAATAATGCATATGACATTGCCTACGCTATACAAACCGCCATTTCCCAGCGACAAAGTCTGGCAATGGAGATCAAGCAGTTTAAGCAGGCACACAGCCAATTAATTGATTCCCTGGTGTTACAACTGAAACATCAAGTTAATGAACTTCAGAAAGAATCATGAAAGGGAAAAATATCACATTCTTATAAACTAACTCGCTATATGCGTAGTCGCATAGACTACATTAATGTAAGACATAATCCGGTTTCGGTACTACGCTTAATGAGTAATTGCAGGAGATCACAACATATGCAAACGCCACATATCTTTATTAAAAAACTCATTACCCTTGTAATTGCTCTCACCCCAACAAGCCTTTTGGCAGCAGCTCCCGTAATTACAACAACCAGCCAAGCTGATGCTGGTCCATTGACCATTACGGGAAGTGGATTTGGCAACTTTGATGGAGAAATTGTCAGTTGGGATGATTTTGAAAGCCATCCTGTCGGCAGTAAAGTTAACGGCTTAAAACCAATTGTAGGGCATACCTGGTCAGCAATTTATGATTACAACGGACAAGGCATAGTAATCGCCAAAACCCCAACGGAGGATGATACCGGTAATACCATGAAAGTCGATTGGACAATAGACCCCGAGACTATTCGCGCGTTTGGTTGGGCAGGAAAAGGGCCATACAATCAACTTTACATTACGTACAGACGCCTAATGACTGGTAACTTTGTTGCTTCTACGGCGAACCATAAACAATTTTACCTCTATGGGAACAATGCTCAAATGCCGCAACTAATGCCTGTTATTCCGGGCGGACAGGATCGGTGGGGGATTTATAACAATGTGAGCACTGGCGCAATTAGTGCAAGCAATCCAAACCCGAACAACATCAACACCCTAGGCTGGACGTGGGGAAACACTAACGGAAAACTGCAGCGTTGGGAAATATTCACCAAACTCAATACACCTTACACTGAGAAAAACGGCGTGGTGCAAGTCTGGCTAGACGGAAAGCTAGGGATTGACAATAGGGCCTATCAGATTCGGCATGTGAATGGCGAGTTCACAGACTTTCGCCTGGGGCACATTGCTCAAGGTTTTTACACTACTGCAAGAGCCTGGTTTGATGATCTATATATTGCAACGACGCCTGCTCGAGTAGAAATGTGTGACTCTAAAGTTTATGCGGAGTGTACTGTTAAGCACATTCAATATGTTAAACCTGAAGATTGGACCCCTACATCCATCAAAGTAAATCTTCGCAAAATAAGTGCGTTTAAGCTTTCTAGCGGTGTCGCATATCTATATGTAATCAATTCTTCAGGCGAGGTTTCTAACGCTTATCCTAGTCCTGAGCCTCTCACCCCGACACCAGAATAAATAATTGAAAAACGGTGCGAAAGCACCGTTTTTTGATTCTGCATTTGAAAAACAATCAAAAGATCCTTTGGTATTTAGAAATCACACAAACACTTCAATTATTTAGTGTTTATAAGACTTCTTAAGCTAGATCTAACTCTTTCTTCAGCTTTTACTACGAGATACGAAATCAGTATTACCAAGGCTATCCCAGCCATTATCCAAAAAGGTAGAGTTTCCTGAGTAGTTAAGGTGTCAATGAAAGTTTTTCCTGCCATATTGTGCAGCAGATATACTGGATAGCTAAGAGCACCTAACGCCAATAAAAATCTATTGCTCGATAGCGAAAAATAGCCGCGAGAAAGCAAATAGAAGAAAAAGAAAATAGTAACTACAGCAATCCCTGCAATCATTCGCTCTTGTTCAGTGACAGAAATTAGAAAGTGTTGCGATTGAATTCTTGCACAAAAAAACCCGAAAACCAGGCTTACAAAAAATATGGCGTTAGCCAGAAAATTTTTTGGTTCTTTGGTGAGCAAATAAGCGCACACCCCACCAATAAAATAAAATGAGTACCCAGGATTAATGAACCAGCCCATAAAGAATGGTTGTTTTATAAAAAAATGCATCATGGCCATAGCCATCCATATAGACAGCCAATACTGCCATCTTTTTAAAACACCCAATAAAAGCAATATAAAAACGCAGCCGTAGAACTTCAGCTCCGCCTGCAAAGTCCAGTAAACTCCGTCAATATTTTTTATATCCAGATAGTCATTGATAATTAATCCATTAAAAATTGCATCCTTCAGTGGGACTACTTGCCCTCCAAGTATCGTCAATGTAGCGATTGTTAGTAGCAGACAGATAATAAATGCAGGGTAAATTCTTAGCGCCCGCGCGACTGCAAATTCAAAGGCAGATCGGTTTTGCGCGGAAGCCATAATAACAAAACCACTTAACACAAAGAAAAAATCTACCCCTAGATAACCATATTTGCTTACCTGGTATAGAAAACTTTCACTCCCATAAAAATGGATCGAATAGTGATAGAAAATTACTGCGACCGCTGCAAAAAAGCGCAATGGGTCAAGAATTCCGTACCGGGTATTTGAGCTGGCCATATGTAGAATGCTTTTTTCCAGTAACTGAATTTAATACATCGAAGAAATCAGCAACTTGAGTGCTTTTATATTCATTTTTGTAGCCAGGCTTTTCAACGCATTCTCCCTTTGTTCCTTCCTATTTCCCTTTTGCTTATACGCATAGGCCATAGATACATAGTCATTCGAAATCTGCCTATTTACGAGCCTAACAAGTTCAGGGTCACTTAAGTTATCCCTAACTATTTTAAGAGCTTGAATTTTACTTGGCCCCCTACGAATAAAGCCCTGATTACTTATACTATTCTTCAAAATTCTGTACTTATGCAAAACTTTGTTTAAAAAAATGAAATTGTGAGTTAATGAAAACAGTATCCAAAATAACCTATCGTCTGAATTTTTTAACGACTCATTAAATTGATCAGCGGGAAGAAGCGCTCTTCTTCTTAAAGCAACACTGGATGTTCCGATAAAGTTTACCCGCACAAGGGCGGGACAAATTAATTCAGGCTCAATAACCACTGAATCGTTCAAATCGCCCTTCAGCAATTTCCACAACGTGTCGTAATCTCTAAGAAAATCTGCTTTTAGTTGATTTCCCTGATCATCGATGGTCGAAAAATTCGTAAATAGCAAATCCGCCTCTGGATGAGAATCCATAGCGCTTATCGAAAGACGCAACTTTTCGGGCATCATGATATCATCCGCATCGAATATAAAAATATATTCACCTTTAGACTCCCGAATGCCTACATTTCGCGGCCCAGCCGGCCCACCGCTATTTTCTTGCTTGAAATACTTAATACGCGGATCACCAATACCTTTTACCTTATCTCCCGTTGCATCTGTTGAACCATCATCAACAACAATTACCTCAAAGTCGGAAAAATCCTGATGCAAAATTGAATTGAGCGTTTCCTCAATATAATTTTCTGCGTTGTAAACTGGAACAATAATGCTTGCCCTACACATACGGAATCCACGTTAGCTGATTTTAAACGGGAAGATCATTCATATAATTCCTTTTGCATATGAAGAAATTAGTAACTTCAACGCCTTATAATTAACATTATATTTAATACTCTGCTTAGCATAGAACCTTTGCATTTTTTCATCTTTTTTGTTTTTCGATTCTCTGGACATGGAAAGATAATTATTTGATATCTCCTCATCCAAAAGCTTTATAAGGTCTTTTTCTTTGCAGAAAGCCTTTGCCTTTTCCAGCGCGGCTATTTTATTAGGCCCTTTTTTTAGCATTCCCTGCCCAGTGATGCCAGACTTAACCACTCTATAGTCATGTAAAATTGAATTCAAAAATATTCCGTTATGTTTTGATGACAATTGAATCCACATCAATCTGTCATCTGCGTTTTTCAGCATCTCATCAAATCGCTCATTAGCTGTTAAGGCAGATTTTCGCAGGGCAACACTCGAAGTTCCAATAAAGTTGGTTTTAACTATTGTCGGAAGAAGCTTGTTACTAGGTAGGTAATATGCCTGCTCATCAATATCTTCAGTGCCAATCAATGCGCTCAGGGTTGTATACTCTTTTAGGTAGTCCTCTCTTAAAATTTCATTAGACTCATCAATTAACGAAAATCTGGTGAAAAGGATATTTGCATCGGGGTTACTGTCGAGCGCCGCAACTGATTTGGCCAGCTTTTCTGGTCGCATCAAATCGTCTGAGTCAAAAATAAAAATATAATCACCCAATGCACCTTCTATTCCTTTGTTTCTTGCTTTCGAGGGACCACCATGATTCTGCTGGAAGAAATAACGGATGCGATCGTCCCTATAGGAATCTATTACTGCCTTGGTGCCATCAGTTGAGCCGTCGTCAATGATCAATAGCTCAAAGTTTGAGTAGGTTTGTTGCAATATTGACTCAATGGTTTTTCCGATAAACCGCTCGCAATTATATGCGGGCATTACAATGGAGACTTTTTTCATAGAAACTCGCATAACGTAGGTTAACGCTTAACCCCGGATTTCAACTTGCTAATAATGAACTTTATGTCACTAAGATTGAACAAAGATAAAACCGCAATCAACACCAGCAATCCTCCTGTACCAACCGCCATCATCGCGAAGCCCATATAGTTATCAGTTGCACTCACAAGGTTACGAAGATACATAGACACAGCTATTGCTATTGATATAAATATAACTATGCGGGCAATAAGTCTTGGCCAAGCGATTTCAACAAAACGAGCAGCGTAAACGCTTATCACAAATACGCGACCTATGACTAACGGGATTGCAATTGCAATTGCAGCTCCAATTAATTGCAACCGAGGAATTAATAAAATACTCAGAACAGCCGCGAGGATAGTTTCCGCAATCGCGACCTTTGCTGTTATGTCATGTCGCTTTACCGTCAGGAGCAGACTTCCAAAGGGATATGTCATAAAGCTTATCATTCGGCCGCAACCTATGATGATGAGGCAGATGTACGCTGTATTCACTTCGAACGAAGGCCCCATCCACAGGCGAATAAAATTATCGCCTAATATATAGAACCCGGCAGATATTACTGAACCGAGAATGATGTTTATTTTCAGAAACAGCTCAACAGCGAAAGCAAGCTTTGCATGGTCCTCTAACGCGTGGTATTTCGCGTACAAAGGGCTAGACATTCCGGTAGCCTGAATCAGGAACTGAACTGCATATTCCACCAGCCTTACCGCAACATAATAAATGGTTACGGTGGACAGTGTCGTGAAATACGCGATAAACCAAATATCCATTTTCCCCTTCAGCAAAGCATTAAGGTCGTTAATAAAAACCCACTTGCTGAAATGAAAAAGCTCCTTCGCAGTCCCTTTTTCAAAATGATTTATCGAGATGCTTAATTCCGCAAAAATACGGGTGCAGTAGTAAACATAAAACAGAGTGCTAAGAATGCTGGTACAAAATACAATAAGGGACATCGCGACCAAGCCGTACCCTGCTTTAATTGCAACATAGATGAGTAGCGCATCTGCAATGGCCTTAATTAAACCAACGATAGCAATTGTGTCGAAACGCATGTAGGCACTGATGACACCCGGAAAGGCCTTAGCCGGAAACTCAAATGCCAGAGATACGCCGCTGATGATTAGTAAGATTTGAACTAATTGAATGTCATCTTTATTTTGAACAAAATGATCAACGCCAAACCGGGCTATAAAGAAACTTAAGATAACGACAAGTAGGCCTAATCCGGAATAAATAAGGAGCGAAGTAGTTATTATTCTGTTCGCACCCACATAATCTTTTTGATGGATATAGCGTGCAACATAGCGGGTAACTGCTTGGGAGAAACCCAAATCCAATAAATAGTAAGACGCAACCACACTACCTATTGTGATCCATAACCCATACAAGTGGGTACCCAATTCATTTAATAGAAATGGCATCATCAGGAATCCAATGATGATGCCAGCAAGAGTCTTTATGACCCTTAATGTTGCACCACGCAACATTAATCGAGATGTAGAAGCCATAGTAGATGATTGAGTTTCAATAGGATTTTATTCAAACCCACAGATGCATTTAGCGGTGGGGGCCAGAATCTGGTTTAACTGGAGGGATTATTTTTTCCCGTATGCCCAATAGAGCCGCTTTAACCATCCTCGCGCGAGAACAGTAGAAATCATAGTGATTTCATCAGTGGCAATTTTTTGTTTGTAATTGACATTTTTTCCTGTTCCAGCAAGTAGGTCATAGGCCAGCCCGGCAGCAAGCGCCTGTTCAATTGCAATACCAAAATGCAACGAGCCCAGCGCAATTTGGGGGAATTTCTTTTCAAAATAACCTGATTGAAAATTGTATCGCACACCATCCCAAACGACATCAAACAATACCGATACCGTCTCACCAGCCACCTGGAGAAGCTGCAGTATTGGCTGCCCACCCTCACCACGAATACGCTCTACAAATAGAGCCAGGAAGTCCATGGATTGAGGCGAATAACAAGGGCGTCCCCAACGAAGCCTATGAAACTCGTTCAGTACTTGAAAGAAATCCTGCGTAGAAGTTAGCTCTATTAGCTCGATACGACCATATTCACTAAGTTTCGATTTTCGATTGAAATATTTTGTCCGTGCCGAGGAGCTTAGCTGCGCCTTGTACCTGGAAAACTCATCTGACTGAATACGGTAAGAAATTTCAATCTTCGGCGCTATTAGTTTCGCACCGAATTTTTTTGAAAGGGCAGAAAATGACTCGTCTATTACACCTGGACAGAGCCCTCGGCAGGTTGAAATCAGCATAACCATTGCCGACCACTACAAGACTGGTGACCGGAATCACTCCTTTTATTCGATGATTGAGCAGATAGACCATTTCCAAAGGATTGCGTCTTCCGCCCAAGTCAATCAGCTTAACCCGAGGGTGCGCTCCCCAAATATCCACCCAGGATTGCACCCAGGCCAAAGTTCTAAACAGGCTCATTGTCCCGGGCGACATAATAGTAGGCTTCGCTGAAATTACTTGCGTTTCTGGGCTTCCTTTACGTGGTCCAGGATTTCTTTATTGTCAGGTGCCGCATTTGCGGCCCGCTGCAGATGTTCCAGGCCCTCCGCAACATTTCCTTTCTCAACTAAAATCCATCCATAGGTATCCAATATAGCGGGATTGTTTGGTGCCAGCTCATAGGCACGCTTAGCCATTTCCTCAGCGCGCGGGTCTTTTTTCTCGTAGTACATCCACGCGAGATTGTTTAATGCCGCAGGCATTTTTGGTGCTAGTTCAATGGTCTTTTCATACCAGGTTAGTGCTTCACTCTGATTATTGGCCTGCTGGGCATTGATCGCATTAATTAATGCTGCTCGATAACTACCTGGAATTTTTTCCGCCCACTCTTTGCCAAAAGAAGCCATCAAATCCGTTTTTTGTTGCAGCTGATAGATGCCATATATAGCTTCTGCAACTTGCTCCAAGGGTTTCAGACCCCAAGCAGTTCTATATAACGT
>JAGKXD010000060.1 GCA_021151525.1 Cellvibrionaceae bacterium
ATAAAAAAGTCTCCGGGGTGTATTCGATTCCTGTGTATGTTGAAGGTGAAAAAAATTTACCGGAATTGGTCGCCTGGTTGCGCGAGCAGGGCGCCGTCATTAAAACGGTGGAATCGGGTGCCTATCAGCAAGTTAAAGATAAAAAAATTGATTTCGCGCTGATTATTCCCGATGAAGCGCAGCAAAAACGAGTTAAGGGAGAATCGGCTCCCGTTTGGTTGGTGTATGACGGAGCAAACCAAAAATTATCGTCCAGTATTGGCTTTGTGCGTTCGCAATTTTATATGTGGAGTTCGCGTGTTGGCGCCATCAATTTAATGGCGCGCGGGCTTGCGCCGGATGTTGGTAGTCCGGTGATGTTGCGCGAAGATAATATTGCTGACGAACAAAAAATGAGTGTCTATTTGTTGGCGAGTGTTCCTCTCACGTTGTTGTTGGCGGCATTTATTGGCAGCGTAGGTTTTTCAGCAGATATGACTGCGGGCGAGCGCGAGCGCCGTTCTCTCGAATCGCTTTTAATCACGCCTGCTTCAACATTTAGTTTGTATCTGGGGAAATGGTTAACTTCAGTAACCCTGACAATTCTTATTCTACTTATGCAGTTGGTGCTCATGGCTATTGCATTTCGCTTTTTGCCGTTTAACCAATTGGGTTTGCGGGTGGATGTAAATTACATAGATTTAATCAACGTCTTTTGGGTGCTTGTTCCCGTTGTGTTTTTTGCAGTTGCCTTGCAGTTGAGTTTGTCTATCTTCGCCAAATCATTTAAAGATGCACAATCGTTAATTGCGGGCTTGGTGTTTGTCCCCATGCTATTAAATTTTTACACCATGTTTAATCCCGGTGTGTTTTACGATTGGTGGCTGTGGGTGCCGGTGCTTGGTCAGGCGGTTGTTATCAAAGAGATTTTATTGGGCGGAACTATAGCGGCTTTCGCGTTTTGGAAGTTTTGGTTGACGGGAGTGGTAATTACGGTTTTGGCGTTTTTGTTGGGCGTTAAACAGTTGCGCAGGCCTAAAATAATTTATGGCGCATAAGTCTGATAAAAATAAGCCCGCCAGTGAGCGGGCTTACTTTTATCAAGCTGGTGGTGCTGTATCCACAAAAGGTTGATAGTGATTTATTCCCGCTAAAAATTTTTGCAAATTCTCATGTGCATCTATATTGATACGTTTGCGAAATAATCCCCACGCTAAATAGCAGGCGAGGCGCAAGTGCACATCGTTATAGGGTGCTGTTTCCGGAAGTGGTAACTGATTTAATTCGGCAAGGCTAGATTCAATGCGTGCTGTTTGGCGGCGAGTGTACTCATAAGCTTGCAAGTCTACGCCATCGCGTTCCAAGAAAAATAAATTGGCAGTGGCATCCATGGCTGTATTCACCATGCAGAATTGGTTGAGTTCGTTAGTGCTGGCCAAATAGTTTTGGCCAGCTTTTTCACGCAGATATTTTAAAATGGCGATTGAGTCTGTTAAAAATACATCGCCATCTTCTAGGAAAGGCACTCTCTTTGTGGGCGATTGTACGGCTGAGCTTGCTTGGTCAGTTTCAATGAATTCACACGCGCAATTGGTTTCTAATAACACTATGCGACAGTGACGAACAAACGGCGATGTATAGCTGCCATACAATTTCATAAAATACCTTTCTTAAAAAACGCATAAATAAATGGATTAAAAACTAATGGTTTTTAAATGCTTGGCGAGCAAGTAGCTTCCAAGTGCCATGTTGTTTTTGCCAGATTAACATTACGCCAATATTTACATCACCTGCTTTGCCGTTGTCGTTAGTTGTGCCAATTAGGTTGTGGCGAACTATGGCGATATCCTTGACGATTTGAATGGTTTGATCGCGTAACTCAATGGTTACAAAATCGGATTTACCACTGACAATTTTTTCGATGAATGCAGCTTGGTCTTCTACATGTCCACCGGAATGCCCGTAATTGAGTTCGGTGGCGGTGAGTTCTTTCAGTTGTTGTGCATCTGCGCTAATCATTGCTGTGCGCAAGAGTTCTACACGTGCCTCAACTTGTTTTACGGCTTTGCTATCTACTTTTTCGGCTAAGGCTGGTTGCGTTAGGCCAAGAGTGAAGAGGCATAGGGCGATTAAATATGTTGATTTCATGGTATGTGCTCGGTTGTTGGGTGATTATTTTACTGACCGAAAGACATTGCTGATTTTATATGTGCACATTTAAGCACTTATAGTGGGTATATATTTAGTTGTATAAAAAAACGTTTTAATAGCAACTGCCCCGAAATATACCACAAAAATAATGAAAGTCTTATTTTGCTTCATTTTAGTTCTGTGAACAAAGGCATTTTTGCACCTTATTATCGAATATGATTTAGCGCTCTTTCAGCGGATATTCATATTCCAACTAGGTTTTTGACAAAGCAGAGATCAAGGGCAAAACTAACCCCAATGATGCGAAGTTTTCGAGCGCAAGTATGGCGCTAATTTAAGTGTTGCTAAGGAGGCTTTATGTTGGACCCAATTCGCAATTTCAATGCTGACTTTGATGCAATTTTCGATGAGGTTGTGCAGTCGCCTAAGGAGGATGTGCGCGGCTCGCGAACGGCTCTGCCTACAGATGTTTATTACTATTTGAATGAGGTGCAGCGCCTTGCTTTACATAGCTTGGAAAATTTTGGTTGGCAGTTGGCATTTATTCGCAGGCCTCTATTTATTCCCCCTTTGGTTGTTGTTAAAAACTCCGAGCAATCTAAATTTGCAGTTTTGGAAGAAGATGGCAGCGTAAACCTGTCACCTTCGGTTAAATGGCGTCATTAAAAGCTGAGGCTGGTTGATGTCACAGGGAACGCATGGATAATCAGGTTTATGGATGGGCACTATTTTCGTTGATGATTGGTCTGTTTGTTTGAAATTAGCTAGTGTGTGATTTAGATGTAATGGATGAAATTTGGAAACAGGTTTTATGGCCCCTGCTTAGCGGATGAGCGGGGGCTTTTTTTTGCGCCAATATTTTTTGAGTGAAATACTTATTCGATTTTTGCTATTCAGCTTTAATTCATTGCGGAAAAACTAGCATTAAAGCCGTAAAACCTTAAGGAGGTTTGCGGTGAAAAATAACATCTGGATTTTGCTTTTTTGTTTAATCTTAACTGCTTGTGGCGGCGAAGAAGCGGAGCGAAATTTTAATCCTGCACCGTCCTTGGTTGGCTTTGATATTGTCGATAGCTACGGTGTTGATACCTGTTGTTCGATTAAGCCTTTAACCTTGGATCCTTATATCGATAATGGATTGTTTGATGTCTTCTGGAAAGTAAACAGCCTTTACGATTACCGCGTTAATATCCGCATTAACTCTACGACGGATGTTGCCAATTCTCTCTTGGTTTATTCTGATATTTGCGGTGCTGGCCGCGCTTGCGATCAGGGCGGGAATGTCATTTGCGAATATACATCAGATTTTTATTTGTCGTGTAACAATGGTCGTCACCCCACAGATATTGCGGGTTTAATGAAGCGTGTTCCGCAAAATTTATATTTGATGTTGGAAATTTGTGATTTGAATTCGCCTTATTGCACTTATCAATATTATCCGGTTTCCATGCAGTAGCCCTTAATGTTTTCTACAGGCATAATGCGCCTGAGTTTATTTTTTGTCGAAGCCTTATGCCCTTATCGTTTCTGAAAAAGCCGGCCGCGACTGTGCCCTTTGCGTTTGAGTTGGTGCGTTCAGCACGCAGGCGCAGCATCAGCATTGAGATTGCAAAAGCGCAGGTTGTTGTGCGCGCACCTTATTTTGTTGCCAAGACTGATATTGAAAAATTTGTGCGTGAAAAATCGCTCTGGGTACAGCAAAAATTAGCGCAGCAGGAGCAGCAACTTTCTGACTTGCCAACTTATAATTTCGCCAATGGCAGTACGCTTCCCTATCTCGGTGGTGAATTAAGTTTGGTTGTGCATAAGCAGCGTGAAGCCGATGTGGTGCGCTACGGCGCGCAGCTGTTAGTGATTCTGACATCGCGCAGCCGTTTGGCGGATGAGCAGCAAACCAAGCGCTTGGTTTGCGAGTGGTATCAAGAGCAAGCCTTGGTCTTGCTGCAGGCGAAAACCGATGCAGCGGTTGCGCGTTTAGGTGTTAAGCATTCGGGAGTGACCATTAAGGCTACGCGTTCAAAATGGGGACATTGCACGGCGCAGGGTGCAATCCAATATAACTGGCAGATTCTGCTAGCCCCTGAGCCTATAGTCGATTATCTTGTCGCCCACGAAGTTAGCCACCTGTTGCATCACAACCATAGCCCAGCGTTCTGGGCGGTTGTTGCCAGCCTGTGCCCAGATTACAAAACACGTCGCGCCTGGCTAAAAGCTCACGGCATGCGGCTTATGTTTTAGGCCTCTTTACATTCTTTCTTATATTTTATTTACCCTGCGGGAGATAGCCCATGACCGAGCCATTGAGCGATAACGATTCTGAAAACTTCGACCGCTTTATTGTTGAAGCCATTGAGAATGGTTGTGTGTGGAGCTTACAAGGGCCGGAAGGATGGGCGCTGTGCGGTTCCGAGAAATATGAAAATACCGATGTAATGCCCTTTTGGTCGCAGGAAGAGTTTGCCCGTGTTCACTGTCAGGAAGATTGGAAAGATTACGAGCCGGTAGCCATTGAGCTAGAAGAGTTTCTGGAAGATTGGCTTACAGGCATGCATGAAGATGTCATTCTGGCGGGTATTAACTGGGATGAAGAGCTAGAGGGTGTAGAAATTGAGCCACTGGATTTGCTAGAAGAGTTTGACCAAGAGCTGGACGACTAGGTTAATGGGCATTAGCGCCAGTTAGTTTCGTTGATGTCATCGCCAAAGAGATGGTCGTGCAGAATATCCACATGATTCTTTTTGGCGAAAATCTCTAGTTCCAGCATGGTATCGCACCAAGGTGAAAAAATTTGGCCAGTGGTGCGGTAGTCGCGGTTGGTAATAACGAAAGCGTTGCCAGTGGACAGCAAACGCTTGGAAATATGGCTAAACGCCCGGCGTTGCACCTGCAATACCACCAAATCAAAGTCCATACACAAGCGCATTAACTGCGGATGGATGGAGTCTTTGCGGTTGGTAAAGCTAATCTCCCTGCTGCCGAGTACGTCATCTGATTTGAGTTTTGGATACGGCATAATAAGTTCATCAAGTCTGGCCTCCGCCGGTTAATCTGCCTCCATGTATTCAATTAGGGCGCGGATTACACCACAAGGGGCGCTGTAGGGCGAGAGCTTTGAGTCACATTTTTCGTCATTTAAACCCTGCGGGATATTCTATGAGCAAAACCCTGAGCTTATTGTGCTTGTGTTGTACCATTCTCTTTCTGACCGCTTGTGCAGCCATCAACCCTGTGCCCAAACACCCAGATGTTAAGTTGGCGGGTTTGCGCTTGTTGCCAGCTCAGGGTATTTTGCAGCGAGAGCTCGCTGTTGATCTGAATATCTTAAACCCTAATCGACAAGATTTAAGTGTGCGAGGTATCAGTTACAGCTTAGATATTGAATGCGTAAAATTGCTTTCTGGTGCTACCGATCAGGTTCCGGTGCTGAGGAGTATGCAAGAGACGCCTGTGACCTTGGTTGTCTCGGCCGATCTAATATCGATCATGCGCCTGCTGGAACATTTCAGTCACAATGGCGTGGGCGATAAAGTGAATTATAATTTTTCTGCCGTTATAGATTTCAGCGCGTGGTTGCCGTCTATGCATGTGGATAGAAAGGGGGCCTTGCCCCTTGGCGGAAATAAATAGAGCGCTGAAAATCATTAAACGACAATAAGCACTAATAGTGGCGCTTTGCAGCAGCCACTTTTTCAAAGCCATAACAGGAAATTGAATGAGCGAGTTAACAAGCCTCCCTGATGCAGATGAGCGCATCGCCTTAAAAGATTTTAGTGAAAAAGCCTACCTCGATTACTCCATGTACGTAATCCTCGACCGCGCCCTGCCACATATTGGCGATGGTCTTAAGCCCGTGCAGCGCCGTATTGTTTACGCCATGAGCGAGTTGGGTTTAAAAGCGAGCGCCAAATACAAAAAATCGGCGCGTACCGTGGGCGACGTAATTGGTAAATTTCACCCGCACGGCGACTCAGCGTCTTATGAAGCCATGGTGTTAATGGCGCAGCCATTTTCTTATCGCTACACCTTGGTTGATGGTCAGGGGAACTGGGGTTCGCCGGATGACCCAAAATCCTTCGCGGCCATGCGTTATACCGAATCGCGTTTAACCAAATACAGCGAAGTTTTGCTAGAAGAATTAGGTCAAGGCACGGTCGATTGGCAGCCCAACTTTGACGGTACTTTAGAAGAGCCTGCCGTGTTACCCGCGCGCGTCCCCAATGTTTTATTGAACGGAACAACCGGTATTGCGGTAGGTATGGCAACCGATATTCCGCCGCACAATTTGCGCGAAGTTGTAAATGCACTTGTGCATTTAATTGATAACCCGCAAGCCAGCGTAACCGATTTGTGTCAACACATTCTTGGTCCCGATATGCCAACGGATGCGGAAATTATTTCGCCCCGTGAAGATCTCATCAAAATGTACGAAACCGGTCGCGGCAGCGTGCGCATGCGTGCGGTTTGGCAGAAAGATGAAGAGTCGGGCGATATCATTATTACCGCGCTTCCGCATCAAGTGAGCGGTGCCAAAATCCTTGAGCAAATTGCTGCACAAATGCAGGTGAAAAAGTTGCCCATGGTGGCGGATTTACGCGATGAATCTGACCACGAAAATCCAACGCGCTTAGTCATTATTCCGCGCTCAAATCGTGTTGATCTTGAACAGGTCATGCAGCATTTATTTGCAACCACTGAATTAGAGCGTACCTATCGTGTCAATATGAACATGATTGGTATTGATGGCAAACCTGCTGTTAAACCGCTCAATAAAATTTTGGCTGAATGGTTGAGCTTCCGTACTGTCACTACACGTCGCCGCTTGCAATATCGCTTGGAAAAAGTAGAAGAGCGCTTGCTGCGTTTAGCGGCTTTGATGATTGTGTTTTTGAATGTGGATGAAGTGATTCGCATCATCCGCGAAGAAGAGCACCCCAAGCCAGTATTGATGGAGCGTTTCAATCTTGTTGAAATGCAGGCGGAATATATTTTAGAAACCAAATTGCGCCAGTTGGCGCGTTTGGAAGAAATGAAAATCCGCGAAGAGCAAGAAGCGTTGATTAAAGAACGCGATGGCCTGCAAAAAATTCTTGAATCTGCCGTGAAATTAAAAAATCTGGTGCGCAAAGAGTTGGTGCAAGTTGCGGAGCAATTTGGCGATGACCGTCGCTCACCGATTGTTGCACGTGCAGAAGCACAAGCCTTAAGCGAAACTGAATTGTTGAGCGTTGATCCAATTACCGTAGTGATTTCGGATAAAGGTTGGATTCGCGCCGCTAAAGGCCACGACATTGATTCTGCCGGTTTAAGTTACAAAGCCGGCGACAGTTTGAAGTTCGCCTTGCACGGAAAGAGCAACCAACAAGTTATTTTACTCGACTCTACTGGGCGCAGTTATTCATTGCCTGCGCACAACTTGCCATCTGCGCGTGGGCAAGGTGAACCTTTAACGGGGAAAATTTCGCCACCGAGCGGTGCAACTTTTGAAGGGGCATTAATGGGAGCAGATGATCAGCGCGTGTTATTAGCATCTGATGCGGGTTACGGTTTTGTTGCCAAGCTGGAAGATCTGGCAAGTAAAAATAAAGCAGGTAAAGCGATGCTCAGCTTGCCAGAAAATGCTCGTGTGTTGCCGCCACAATTTATTGCTGATCCGGCACAAGCATTGCTCGCTGCGGTGAGCAATGATGGTCGCCTGTTGGTATTCCCCGTCACCGAATTGCCAGAGTTGGCAAAAGGTAAGGGCAATAAAATTATGAACATTCCTTCCGCCAGAGCACAAACGCATGAAGAATTTGTGTTGGCGGTAAATGTGGTTAACCCCAACCAAATGCTGACGCTTTATTCGGGTAAACGTCACATTACTTTGAAGATGTCTGACCTCGAACATTACAAAGGTGAGCGCGGTCGTCGCGGTAACAAATTACCGCGTGGTTTCCAAAAAGTAGATGCCGTAGAAGTGACAGATAAATAAAAAACGGTGGGCATTGCCCGCCGTTTTTGTTTGCAGAAAACATTCACAATAATTAATAAGGGTATGACTATGACTTCAAAAGACAAACGTCGCCACATTCGCACTCCTTTAGCCTGCCGCATTAAAGTCACACATGGCAGCGCAGAAATGATTGTAAAAACCCGCGATATTTCTGATGGCGGAGTGTTCGTCGTGTTAGAACCAGAGCAAGTCCCCCCTATTGGTTCTCATGTTACCGGTCAAGTACAAGGTTTAATGGATGACGCTCCTATTTTGGAAATGGAAGTTGTGCGTGTAGAGCCTGCAGGGGTTGGTTTGCGTTTTGTTAATTTGGATGATTAATATTTTTTTCGGATTGAGTGCCCTATGAATTTAAGAGCTAGTCGAAAGCATATCCAATTTTCATTGTGCATGTGTGTGCTTATTTTAATGGGAATTGCTGATTCACAGGCAGCTATTTATAAATGGACTGATGCTCAAGGCAAGGTTCATTATTCTGATCAGAAGGTTGATGAAAAAGCGAGTGAACAAAAAGTTAGTGTTGGCTCTATGCCTTCCGCGCAAAGTGTTGTGCTTGCGCAGCCAATAAAGTTCAGTGCAGCCAAACCTTCGCGTTGGTTGGCGGTAATGAAACCTGAACTTTCTGTTGCGGAGTCAGATGCGCAAAGTGGTAAACAATTTTCTTTTTATTTCGGTGGCGATTGTGTGTCGCCAACCTCGTTAAGTTTAGATGCATTTAAAAAGCGCAACCCTCGCTATTTGATGGATGCAACTGACATGCAGGAAGAAATTATTCGACAGTTGGATTCATATAACTATCGCAATTTGCATTTCAAAAGCGATGCACCTATGCGCGATTTAGACAATAACGAAGGTTATATATTGCAGGTTAGTATTCTTGATTTTAAAGTTAATGCTTGTGTGCGCAAGTTGCGTACACCACAAGATTCAGGCTTGCTCGATCAGTTTTCAATAAGTTCTTTTGATAAAACCAATGCATGGATAAAGCTGCGTTGGACCATGAAAAGTTCGGCGGGCGAAAAAATAATTGCAACTAATACGAGCGAAGGCGCGCTCAATAATATTGATGGTACAGATTCACCCATAGCAGGTATGTTAAAGGCCGTTTATAAAAACAGTATTACGAATATGATTGCCGATCCGCAATTCACCTCAGCAATGATGCCTTCACAACCATCCATTGCAGGTGCGGCTGCAGCTTTGGGGCGCACTCCTAAGCCAGAGGTTAAGCCTGAGTCAACAGGTTTGAGTGCGCTTCCAAGCAAAATACAAAACACCTATGTTACGCGTGCTAATTTTGCCAAGGCCGTAACACTGGTTAATCCCTTACGAATTTCAATCAGCAGTTATTACGCTGAGCATGGTGAATGGCCAACTAATTTTAGCGATATTGATATTGACTCTTCCACCTTGAGTGAGCCTGGTGTTGTTGACTCCGTTTCCTTGCGGCTCGGTGGCGTTCTTCACGTTAAATTGTCCGCTGATGCTTTTGGCGCGGGGCACTATTTTCAAATGATTCCCGATACTAAACGCAGCACAATGATTGATTGGGCTTGCAAAACTACCTTAGATAAATCCTTATGGGTTGGCTCTTGTTCTGCGATATAGGGATTGGTTTCTGATGAAAATTGCAAAAATTATTTTGGCTGGAATTTTTTGGCAATGTTTTATTTTAGGTAAAGCAAGTGCAGCTACAGTACTTATTTATCACCACGTTAGCACCACTATGCCTGCATCTACCAGTATTAGCCCTGAGCGTTTTATTGCGCATATGGATTATCTGGAAAAAAATAATTTCAAAATTGTTCCACTTACTGAATTAACCGAAAGGCTGCGTAAAGGCGATGAACTGCCCGATAAAACAGTAGCTATTACTTTTGATGATTCCTATGCAGATGTTTACACGTCGGCTTACCCCATTCTTAAAAAGCGTGGTTGGCCGTTTACATTTTTTGTAAATACCGATGCCGTGGGTACAGGAAAAATATTTGTCACTTGGGATCTATTGCGTGAGATGTCAAAAAATGGTGTCACTATCGCCAATCATACAACCAAGCATGATCATGTTGTGCGCATTAAAAATGGCGAAAGCGAATCGCAATTTAAAGCTCGCCTTACCAATGATATTGCTGATGCCCAGAAAAAAATAGAAACAGAAATTGGTAGTGCACCAAAAATATTTGCCTATCCTTTTGGTGAGTACAGCGCAGATGTAAAAGCTGTTTTGAAAAAAATGGGTTTCCTTGCCTTCACTCAGCAAGCCGGTGTGTTGAATGCCGATACGGATTTGCAAACCCTGCCGCGTTTTCCATTTGGTGGAAGTTTTACGGACATAAATGATTTTATCGAAAAAATAAATACGCTGCCCATGCCGGTTAAACGCGTAGAGTTTTATGCAGATAAACAACATGCATTGAACGATATTATTGTCAAAGCAGGGGATAAACCCTATTTGGTGTTAACCTTGGGTGATAAATCCCTGCTTGAAAAAGTCCATTGCTTTTCATCCAATGAAGGTGCAATTAATACAGAAGTGATTGATGGAAAATTATGGGTGCAACCTAAACAAGCATTTCCATCGGGCCGCACAAAATTTAATTGCACCGCAGCAAGCAATCAACGCGGGCGTTTTTATTGGTATACGCAGTTGTGGTTGGTGACCGATAAAAATGGCAATTGGACATATCAGGATTAAAAATACATTTATAAAAAGCACCCCCTCGGCAACTGCATCCTGCGTTGCTCTACCTCCTGCATCCATGCAGTCGTCCCAACCTCCCCCTTCGCAGGGGGAGGGGCTGACTCCCTACTTGCTACAGAGTGTAATTAGTTCCCTCTCCTGAGAAGGGGAGAGTTAGGGTGGGGTGTTTTTCGTTTAAGTTAAAGACTCAACCCTATCCGCAATTCACTGATCAAATCGTTCAAACTCATGCGCAAACTTAACAGCAAGTGCTGTGCATCTTTTTCCTGATTTAATTCCAATTCAATTTGCAAAGCGAGCGCCTGCAATTCTACAGCGCCAATGGTGCCCGCCAAGGATTTAAACGAGTGTGCGTGGCTGCTGGCTTCGGTGAAGTTTTTGGCGGCTATGGCAGTTTCTATAACATCCACTGTGTTGCTGCGCTCTTGTGTGAAACGTTTAATCAGTTTGATGTAAAGCGCTTCGTTATTGAGTAAACGTTCGAGTGCTTGGTCTACATCTAAACCGGGAATGCGATAAAGGCGTGCTATAACGCGAGTGAGATTCGCGGCGCTGGCCTGAATTTTTGATTCTGATGTTGCTGCGGCGGAGGTTTGGTTTTTGTGCCAGCGCAAGAGTATGCGATAGAGAATTTCGGGGTAAATCGGTTTTGAAATGTAGTCATTCATGCCTGCACTTAAGCAGCGCTCGCGATCTCCTGCGAGTGCTCCTGCTGTCATGGCGATAATAGGCAGTTGATCAAAACGTTCTTGAGCGCGCAGGCGGCGCGTTGCTTCTATGCCATCCATAATGGGCATTTGCACATCCATCAACACCATGTCGAAGTTGGTGTGTTCCAAAAGATCAATTGCTTCTTTTCCGTTGCCGGCAGTGGACACTTCCGCGTTAACCAAGCTGAGTAATTCTTTTACAACATCTTGGTTGATGTCGTTGTCGTCAACCAAGAGCACGCGGCTACCGGCCAGCTTTTTGTAAGCGCCTAGATCAAGTTGCGTATTTTCCGGCATGCGTGTGTGATTATTTTTAAAGAGTTTGGAGAGACTGTCGCGCAGCACAGATGGGAGTATGGGTTTGCTGATGATGGCTGCAAATAAATCTTCCGCGTTCGCGCCCACGTCAAGTTTGTTGTGGGCACAGAGCAGAACGAATTTTGTGTTTTCGGTGTTGGCTAGGGTATGTATTTTTTCAGCCGCTTCTTGACCGGGGAGGTCGGGCATTTTCCAATCCAAAAAGATGATGTCAAAGGGAGAGGGTTGGCTTTCAATAAGCGTAATGGCTGCTGTGGCGGAGTCCAGGCTGGTAACTTCAAGTGCAAGCTCGCTAAGCATATTGCTTAAAATTTGGCGTGCTTGGGCGTTGTCATCAACCACCATAACGCGCTTGGCGGGAATGTTGAGGGGGGTAGGCGCATGGTTTTGCGTGTTGCCTTTGGTCAGCTCAAGTTCCATGGAAAAGGTGCTGCCCACGCCCTGTTCACTACTAAACGCTAAGCCTCCGCCCATGAGTTCGATTAGGTTTTTGGAAATGGTGAGGCCGAGGCCTGTACCTTCAAAGCGCCGTGTTGAAGAAGTGTCCAGCTGGTGAAATGGTGTAAATAGTTGATCAAAGTTTTCGCTGGGGATGCCTATACCGGTGTCTTGTACATCAAACTTGACGCCAACATGCAGAGGGCTTTCGCTCACTTTGCTGACTTTCACAAGCACATTGCCATTCTCGGTAAATTTCACGGCATTGCTCGCGAAGTTAATGAGGATTTGACCAATCCGTAGAGCATCACCTTTGAGATTGTCTGGAATGCTTGGATCTATATCTAACAAGAGTTCCAAACCTTTGGCATCGGCTTTATCCCAGAGTAGGCCGAGGGCGTTGTCGAGCATTTCTTCAAGGGAAAAATCGGTGTTATCAATGGTCATTCGGCCGGCTTCAATCTTTGAAAAGTCCAGAATGTCGTTGATGATGGAGAGTAGGTGGGTGCTGGATTGATGAATACGTTCTAAATAGCTGCGCAGCTTGGGGTCGTCGGATACCAGTGTGGCAAGGTGTGAGAGCCCAATAATGGCGTTCATGGGGGTGCGTATTTCATGGCTCATATTAGCCAAGAAGTCAGATTTGGCGCGTGCAGCCTGTTCGGCATCGAGCTTGGCGCTTTCGAGCTGGGCGGTGCGTTGAGTGACGATTTTTTCCAAGTTTATGCGAATGGAGTCTAGCTCCTGAGCATTGCGAGTTTGCTCGGATATATCCATTAAAATGGTGCCCACGGCGTTTATCTCGTGAGTGTCTGGATCGAAAATGGGGAAGCGAATGGTCTTCATCCATTGCATGTTGTTGTAAGTATAGCCCTCTAATTCTCTAATGGTTTCGACCACCTGCCCGCTTCGAAGAACTTCATCATGGTCAGCGTTAAGTTGCTTGATGTATCTATCTGGGAGATTAAGCACTTCAGTAGGGTGGCCGATAATCCGCCCTCGCGGGATATTAAAAAAGCTTTCCATTTGTTTGTTGATCACCAGAAAGCGACCCTCTAGGTCGCGCATGTGAGCTATGCCGGGAAAGTTATCCAGAAATGTCCGCATGCGTTGTTCACGCTCCGCCAAGGTTCTGCGGCTACGCGCCATAAATACAATGAGCATGTTGATAACAATAATAGCGAGGAGGGTAAAACCTATGATGGCGTTGCTAAAGAATTGAAAGGGCGTGTACACCTCGTCAGCGTCTTGCTCAACCACTATGCCCACGTCCATGCCCGCCAGCCATTTAACGGCACCCACTACATCCACGCCGCGATAATCGGGGTAACCATCCACAAAACCGCTGCTACCCTCTTGCAGTGCAGTGTTGACTGCGCGTGTGAGGGGGCTGGTTTTAGGGTTGGTGACGAGCGCGCCATTCTTCGTTTTGCTGGGGACTCGTGCGGTTAAGCCTTTTACGTAGGTGGGTGGTTTATCGGTAGTGGTTTTGTTGTGGATGAGCGCCTGCCCAAAGCGGGTAGGGGAAATGATCTGACCTTCGCGATTCACGGCATAGGCTTCGCCAGTGGTGCCGGAAGAGCCGGTGCTCAGCATGGCGAAAAAATTATGGTAGGGATCTTGGCGGAGGCAGAGTACCGCGAGTAATTTGCCGTTTTTGTTGATGCGCGCGCAGCCAAGCTGGTAGAGCGTACCAGCCTCTGCGGTTTTGTCGAAAACGCTGATTTGGTATTTGGCTTCCGTGGGCAAGCTAATCGCGCGGCCTTCGCGCATGGCTTTTTCGATGGCAACATGTGAGGTGAGCGAGACAACGCTTTTGCCGGTGTATGCCGGGCTACTGGAGAGAAGTATTTTGAAGTTGGGGTCTATGATGGAGTGTCCATCGTAACCGC
Source organism: Cellvibrionaceae bacterium (assembly GCA_021151525.1). Taxonomy (GTDB): domain Bacteria; phylum Pseudomonadota; class Gammaproteobacteria; order Pseudomonadales; family Cellvibrionaceae; genus Cellvibrio. The sequence continues at coordinate 14,182 of JAGKXD010000060.1, forward strand.
GCCCTAGGTAAATGGGGCGCAGCCATTGATCCATAGTATTGCCTGCTTCGGCGGCGCTAATTTTGTTGTTAACAACCTTGTCGATCAAATCTATTAAGGCGGGTTCTTGCGCAAGTGCCTCAACGCCGCGCAAATAATTTTGTTGCCATAGTTCAATGAGCCCGCTAGTGGCTTGCAGGCGAGTGAGTAAGTGGTGGGATACGTTTGCGCGGTCGTATGTGTAAATCACGCGAATCGTGATGGCCGTTACCGCAACGAGCGCTATGCTAAACGTGAGGGCCATAATGGCCGATGCGTATTTCCCTAGCTTCATGGGGATGTCCAATAAAATAGTCAGCTTATGTCGTTATTTATTCATTCTAGCTGTTCTTATTTTCCATGTTGGTGAATATCGTTTATAGGGATCCGCGACACAATTTGGCAATATGGGTTGTTGTTTCATTCAGCCAAGGAAGTACATCGCACGCGGGCATGGCGCTCGAAAATAAATAGCCCTGAATTTCATCGCACCCCATATTGCGCAATAAATTCAATTCCTCTTGTGTCTCCACGCCTTCAGCAACGGTTGTTAGCCCCAAGCGCTGCCCCATGTCTAATGCCGATTGCACAATGTTGCAGAGGTGAGCGCTTTCGCTAACTCTGCATACAAATGAGCGATCAATTTTCAGCTCGCTGAAGGGGATATGGGATAGTTGCAGCATGGATGAAAAACCTGTGCCGTAATCATCAATGGAGAACTCAAAGCCATTGAGTTTCAGCCTGCTTATGGTGCCTAAGGCAACGGCATGGTCTTTCATTAACGCGCTTTCAGTAATCTCAAGAAGAATTTTTGTGGGGCTGATGTTGGCGTTTTTCACGCTGCGGATAACGTGATTGGCGAAGCCCGGATCTTCCAGCAAATTCACAGCGATGTTGATGGAAACCGTTGGAAATAAATTCAGGCTATTCCAGGCACTCATGTCTACCAAAACGGCGTCCAAGATACTCAGTGTTAGTTCGTTCAAAAGCCCATGTTCGTTGGCAATATCGATAAAGTCACCGGGCATAACAATGCCTTTCAGGGGATCGCACCAACGAGCCAGCGCCTCAAAGCCGACGACTTTCTCTTGTTTGAGTGAAACTTTGGGTTGGTAGAAGGGCTTAATTTGTTTTAAGCGCAGCGCGCGTTTCAGATCGAGCGCTGAGGGAAGAATTCGTTTGCGTGCGGGAGCAGGCGGTAATATGGCGGGCTGGAAACGCACGAGCTTTTCAAGCAGAACTTTACCGTTAAGCGGTTTAGCCAAGGCACCGAGCATTGGCATTTTGCAGGCTCGCACCATGCTCCCCAAGGTGTCTAGCAAGGTGTTGTCCGCACCGCTGACAATCACAATTGCAATCTCAGGCTTTATTTTTGCTACGCCTTGAATTAATTCAATACCGTCCATGCCGGGCATGTGCAAATCCACTAGCATGGCGGCAGGTTGAATATGTTGGTTGCGCAGCAATGCCAAGGCCTCCTGACCGCTGGATGCCTCGTAAATCAGCTCTATACCCATGCTGCTTAAAATCTCGGTTGAGACTAATCGCTGCAATTCGCTGTCGTCCACCACCAGTACGCCTTGGCGAAAAATAGCAGGGTGTAGACCTTTAGCGGGAAGCTGTTGTTGCTCAATACCTCGGTTCATCGTGCCCTTCCTGTTGCTCCCGAGTAGGTTTGCCTAAGTACAGGTTCGTATAGTTCAGTGTTGTGGGGGGGTTAGCTTTGGGTGCGACGATAAATAGAGGGGCGCACAGACTTTAAAGGAGTATCTAGGCCAATGAGTGATTCGGAATGGCTAGTCACCAGCCAACCGCTCGGGCGCAATTGATTGTAGAGATTGCTGATCACTTGGTTTTTAACGTCTGTATCAAAATAAATCAGCACATTGCGAACAAAAATAATATCGAATTCACCCAAATTAGCGGCGCTTTCCAGCAAATTATGCTGTACGAACTGAACGCGTTTACGCAGTTCCGAATCCACCATGAACATACCTTCATAAGGGCCTACACCTCTACGGCAGTATTTTTTCAAATAGTTTGACGGCATGTTTTCAATGCGTTGCATACGGTACAGGCCTTGTTCGGCTGCTTCTAATACGCGTACAGAGAGATCGCTGGCGGTTAATTCCCAGCCATTGGGTCCGAGTTTCTCATTGAGCACCATGGCAAGGCTGTACGGCTCCTCTCCGGTAGATGCGGCCGCACACCAAACGCGCAAGGGGCGATTTTTAACCTTAGGAATCATCAAGTTTGCGAGTTGGGTGAAATGGTCAGGCTCGCGGAAAAAATAGGTTTCGTTGGTGGTCAGCAAATCGACGACTTGGGTGCGCTCGGCTTGGCTCGCGCTCTCAACCAAGTAATTTGAATAGGCATCAAAATCTTGAAAGCCCAGCGACAGCATATGCGCGCGCAAGCGGGTAATAATTAATTGCTGCTTATGATTGGTGATGAAAATGCCGCTTTTCTGTTGAAAGAATGATTGAATTCTCTTGAGTGCGGTTGCGCTCAGCAGGTTTGCTTCAGGTGGAAAATCAATAGCGCGCGCCTTCATCATGCGGATTCCGGGGTTAATGGATTGCACTGATTGCGCTGTATGAGATTGCATGTTGAGGTACCTCAAGGAGTCACAAGTTCAGTCATGTCATTCGAAAAATTGGCGTTGGAATTGAGCTCCAAAGCATTTTTCCCATGTGACACATTTTGATCCCAGAGAGAAATTCGCGAGAGAGTAGAAATACTCAAGGGCAGGGAGGGTTATTACGCAAATGCGCAAGGCGAACGGAGAAAAGGATGATTTAGGCGAACTTTTTTATGCTTAAGACTGGAGCGGGAACATTATGGTGTTTAGACAAAGAGCTTAACAAGCTCAACCGCAGAGGCGATGTGAAGTTTATCCATGATGCGTGCGCGATGGTTTTCCACAGTGCGCACACTAATGTCCAAAGCGCTGGCTATCTCGCGACTGGATTGCCCCTGCACCACCAAATCGACAATTGAGCGTTCTTTGGGGGTGAGCAAATCCAAGCGCGCTTGTTTGCTGGATTCGGTTAATCGTTCGCGATGAAGCGTGCGGCTGTGAGCAAGAGCGGCTTGCACTTTCTCAATTAGCAGATGGCCATTGACCGGCTTTTCAACAAAATCAAACGCGCCTGCTTTCATGGCTTCTACGGCCGCGGCAATTTCTGAATGGCTGGTAATAAAAATAATCGGCGGTGGTGCGCCAGTGGACATCAATAAACGTTGAACTTGCAGTCCGCCTATTTCAGGCATACGCACATCCGAAATCACGCATTCGCAAGGTGAGGGCGAATAAGCCGCAAGGAATTCTTTGGCAGAGGTGAAGGTAAGCACGCGGGCGCCAATCGATTGCACCAGCTCTTTTAGTGTCCACAGAATAATATCGTCGTCATCAACAATATAAACCGTGGCAGAAGACACTTTGCTTACGCTCATTAATGCGGCCATAGGTGTTTTGTATCCTTGTCGTTTAGGCGTACTGAGGCTCTTGCAGCAGCGCGAGTCTCAACACATCTAAGAGCTTAGCAAATTTTTATCAAAAATCGACTTTAATAGCGATTTCGTATGGCGTGTTACTCGTCGTTACTGAGTTTGTTTCTTTCTGTTATTAGCAGTAATTATTAACCTGCAATAAACACCTAAAGCTGATTTTTTCCAAGCCTAATACGCCCGTTTGATTTGCCATCAATGGTTTGATTTTTTAACCAATCGGCAGATGCTTTAAACAAAAGTAAATGATTGTTTTCCCAATTTGCACGATGAGATGAGCAACCAAGTTCGATAAACACTTTGTTGGGCGAGCCCAAATCATCGTAAAGCTCACTCACGCTTTGTGGTGAAACCTGTGCATCTAATTCACCCACAACCAAAAGTGTGGGCTTGGTTATTTTCGCTGCAGAGGTGCGATTAAATCCCCAGTGCCAGTTTTGTTCCGGTGCGCGACGAGCGCCAGTACCCCAGGTTGCACCCAAGGCATCCGATGCTAGGATTGCGTGCCAAATGGCGTCGCGAATATTAGGGTCAACTTGATTCTCGCAAGCGATTTGTTTATCCCAGCCCGCAATAAATTCTGTGCGATTTTGCGTGGTCATCAAATTGGGCAGTGTGGGTGCGAGCGGTTGAGCTAAAGGCAAATCGCGGCCATAAGCGGGCGCTAAAAATACCAAGCTGCTGATTTTTTCTGGATGCTGTTGCGTATAAACCAATGCACGCGGCCCGCCTTGCGACCAACCGATTAACGCGAGTGATTTTAACTTTTGTTGCGCAAGAATAAAGTCCACTGCCGTATTAATATCAGCCCAGTCAGATTCGTTCGTGGTTAAGGCTTGGGTATAAGTTTTTGCACAAGTTTTTGGAATTAATGCGGGAATAAATTGCTGCTGATCACGTGTTGATAAAGCGCAAGGATCATTCATGGCCGCTGGGCGCGTGGAGAATCCGTAGCCGGTTAAATCCAACGCGTAAACACTAAAACCTTCGTAGGCTAAATAGGCCATCCAGCTGTAATCTTTAAAATGCAAATCAAACGCTGGTTGTGATGGCGTGCCGCCGCCGTGAATAAAAAGTACGGCACCGCGTGTGTTGTATTTTGATGAAAGGTGACGCAAATATAGTTTGCTAGTTTTGTTGTGCAGTGAGGGGGCAAGCGAATGGTTGGGAATAAAATATTCGGTAGCAGTTATGTCGGCATTAGCAAGGGCGCAGGCGCTAAACACTAAAGCGAAAACTATTGCAGCAAAAGTACGCATCCATGACCTATTCATTTTATTCGTTCAATAGGGTTTAACGCCGAGGTGATTTCAAGTGGCAACTGAAATCACCTTTGCCTTGAATTACATTGGGAAAAGTATTATTCAAGTTTGCTGTAAGCAATCATAGAACGCACTTCTGTAATATAAATATCGCCGCGACCACAATACTTCCCCAAGCCTGCTACTAAGGCTTTGCCAGTAAATTTATCTTTGTCGTTGCGAATTTTTGCACGCAAATCACGCAGCGCGCGGTAGGCATTATTGGTGTTGATGTTGCGGTAATAAGAGTTGATGGAATCTTCAATGCTATCGAATTTACGCACTTCGTGAGTCGCCGATGCAGCGCGGCGCGTAGGTACAATGCCACAACCTTTGGTGTAGCACCATTCGCCAAAAAGATTATTACCCTCTTGTGCAAATAAAGATGTGCCCCAGCCAGACTCAATGGCTGCCTGTGCAATCACCATGGCGGGTGGAATAATATCAACGCGCGATAATAAAACTTCAACAGCTTGTTTATCGCTTGGGTAATCTTCAATGCTCACCGAAAAATCGTCCCGCAAACGCGTTAATTGCTCGCGGTCAACAAAACCCAGCTCGTGTTTTTGATCAAGCTCGCTTTTAATTTGCAGCAAACGTTCGCGCGTGCCTGTTAGCAATTCATTTTTTTGTTCGACCAGCGGGCGCATAATTTCAATAAATAATTGCACGCGCTCTAACGGCTGATTAACGGCGGTTAAGTCGGGTAATAAGGTATTGCTAGTCAATACATCGCTATCAATTTTTCCACTTAAGGGATTTTGCGAAAGCGCAAATACCAACACTAAAGTGCCAATGGCATAGCCAAGTAACGTTAAACCTAACAACCATGATGAAAAACGATTTTGCATTGCTGACCTTTTAAATGACGTTTTTTGGAAAACCTAAAATTTAATTCGCGCCTAAGATGAACTAATCGCAGTGAACTAATTGAATTAAAGTTGAAGCTGCTTGCGTAATGCTTCCATGCGTTTGGCGTTTTCTTCTTTGCTTAAGGGCGTTTCAATGGTTTGCGGAAGTGCGAGCACGCTAGGTGCAGGTAATTCCTCACCGTTCATAACTCGTTCGCACAGCTTCAAGTAATGACGCTCAAAAATTGGGAAGGCAACTTTTTCGGCATTGCTGCTTAGAAAAAACCAATCGCTCGCGCAACCCGCGTGATAAATCGCTGGGTGGCTCCACGCATAAGCTGCTTTCGGGCTAGGAGCGCGACAAGCTTCTACATAGGCTCGGTGCGCATCAATCAAACCAAATTTTTCGGGGTCGCCTTGGCAAGCGCGAATCATGCGGTTGAGCGTTGGCAAATATTCTGACTCTTCAATCACTTTGCGTGCGCCGCGTAAAATGGTTTCAGGTGCGAATTGAGATAATGAACTCAGCCAAAGGCGTTTGGCGCTATTGAGCAAATCAAGATCAGAAAACCCTGCATAATATTGGTTGTGATAATTAATGCGAAATAATGCAAACACCTGATTAATTGCATCCACTAAGTCATTACTAGGCATGCTACGTTGGCTTTCATCAGTGTTAATTTGCCCAGCTTCTATCGTTGATTTGTTCTGTGAGGCCGCGATCTCTTGTTCGAGTTGAGAGATTATGTGTTTGCTGTCCCGCATGGTAATTACCTTGCTGTGTCATTGGGGCTAAGGCATGTTGCTTCGCCCAGTGATATTTTACATGTTGCAAAAATTTCGTATTCCATGAAGCGTAAAGCTGGTTGCTCTCACGCCAAAATAAAACAAACTCGGCAACTTGTTTTTGTGCAAAATCCATATTGATTTCAGCGAGGCGGAGCACATCAAATACTTCGTTGCTTGGCTGCCAGTTTTCTGGAATACGTTTGGGTTCGGTATCGTTTTCAAGTGCTGATGAATAACGCACCCACTGACGTTTTACGTGCTGGATAAATTTGCTGTTCCAAGTGCGGCCCACTTCGCCGCGCTCTTGCCAGTACAACACAAATTCGGGAATTGCATCTTCCACAAAGGCGTAACTAATCCCGGCGTGCTTCACTAAAACTTCCAGCGCATCTTTGCTCGGTCGCCAGCTCATATGCATGGCAATATCTTTTTCGCGATTTAAAAACTCTTCGTTATTTTCACGCGCTTGCCGTGCCATTTGAGTTTGATAGTTGCGCCATTTGTGCAGCACATCTTTCAAAAATTTTGCGCCCCACGAATGACTGCTTTCACCGCGCTCGCGCCAATAGGTAATAAATTCCGGCACCTGCTGGCGAATAAAATCTTCTGGAATATTGTGCTGCGCAACCTGACGCAACAGCTCTTGGTCTGGCTGCCAATTGGGTGCAATTAAATTGGCGCCGCCACCCATATTAATAATGGGCAAGGGCGCATGGTTTTCAACCGGCTTACGCGCTGCTTGCCCTTCGTTAAACGCAATGGTCAGTTTGTGGCTTTCAGTAAAAGGTGCAGACGCCAGCAAAATCACGCCTTGATCGCGCAGGTTTTTGCTAATGCGCTGAATATCCTGCGGTGACCAAAAGGGCATTGTGCGCAGAACCAAGTTTTCATCCACATCCAGCCAATGTTGGCCATCGCGCGCCAGCAATGGCCGATAAGCTGCCATATCGCTCAAGAGCGAGAGCATGCAGGCTTCTTCAAGGCCAATAGTGGCCGCCAGCGAGGGCGAAACCAACAGCGGGCGTTCAGGAATTAGGGATGAGCTCATGGGACAAGGTTAGGTCGAATTCAAAGGTGGAATTGTAGGGGGTATGGCGGCGGGAAGCTAGGCTTGGCGTCGGGCGAACCCCAGACGCCAGCTGAGTTAAAGATGGTTCATTTCCAGAATCGCATGCGCTACGGCATCTGGTCGATCTTTTTGGATGTAATGACTGGCATTTTCCACGGGTTCCGTTTTGCTAATACCTGTCAGAGTTAACCAATCTGTTCTCAATTTGGCCAAAACATCCTGAAAATCGCCTTGCTCGCCCGGGTTTGCCCGTGTGCTGGTGAGAATTCGCGTAGGTATTGGCATGCTTAGCTTTGAGGGAAGGTTATTCAAGCATTCCGATTGGGCGTCGAATTCTTTGCGCATGACTGATGAGAAGGCGGCAAATCGCATGGTTTTAATAATTGCCGCTGCAGCCGGCGCTTCCTTCTGGATGGTTTCCCAATGCTTTGGATGTGTGGGGTCAACCAAGACTAAACCAGCAACATCCTGCGGGTACATGAGCGCGAAAACATATTCGTAGAGCCCGCCGATAGAATGGCCAACCAAAAGATAGGGCGGCTTGATTCCCTGCTGAAGCAAAAGCTCGCGTTGTTCGCGCGCGATGGTGCAGGCATCACGCGTTGTTGTGACGGAAAGGCTATCGCCGTATCCATAACGATCATAAGAAAAGTAAGCGCTATTTTTGGGTAGCTCTTTGATAACTTTTGCCCACACTGATTTGCCATCGCCCAATCCCGATTGAAACACAATTGTGTTGCCTTCTCCTGGGTGAAAGTTATAGGACATGGATACAGGTTTTGGCGGTTGGTGCGCTAACTCCGGAGAAGAGTTACACGCACTTAAAAAAACGCTTAATGTTGTGATGGATAGAACTGACTTAATTACTGCGTGCATATAAAGGTTCCATTTAAAAATTCCGATTGTCATATTCTAGGTAAATGTTTTGATTACTTTGTCGATTTAATGCTGCATGTCTGCGACTAATCCTGCGTTCTTTTGGCCCCCAAATGAAAACCGATTTGTGTTTCAAACATTTGAACATGCAATCAAATTCTGCGCTCTATTCATTAGGGTTTAAATTCTACCAAGTGACCTTTGCGCCAATCTGTTCCGTTATCTGTATGCCAGACTTCATTGGCTCTATTTTCATCGAATAGCCAAAGCAGTTGATTGTATTCAACGGGGTATTGGTAATTGTTTTCTAAGTCGATGAGTGGCGAAGGTTTATCAACAGATTTCCACGTTATGCCGTCGCTGGACACTTCAGCACATGCCCGCTCTTCGTTGTCGCAACGCCCCGTTAACCACAGGCGATTATCAAACTTATAAAATAGATGTCCTCCAAAGGCTATTCCTATAGTGTCACTTAATTTAGTCCAATCAGTTCCATTCGACGAAGACATAATTTGGGTGGCTGGTAATAAATACGGATTTGAATGAGGCATATATCGAACCATTAGATAATAGCGTGGATCATTAAATGCAATTAATAGTTGGTTGTTAAACCATAAAGCACCGCTAGCGCCCGTTGCAGGTAGTGGGGCAGCTGTTTGCCATTCAATACCATCGCTGGATGTAAACAGTTTGTCATTAGCGAGCCAGAATAATTTATCTGGGGATGCAACTATGATTGGGTGAACAGAGGAATTTATTTCTAATATTTCCGGTGCAGGTTGTGCTATCCAATTGAGTCCATCTTCAGACGTCCAAAGTTGATTCGGTTTATCAAAAGTGGCATAGGTGGGCAAAAATAATTTATTTTTAAATTCAACGGGAGTAACAATTCCGCCATAGGGAATTGCTTTTTCATCGGTTTGCCAATGGAGTCCATCGGTGCTGGTTTGAGTCTTGGTACCGAAGCTCCATAATTTGCCTTTGAAGTTAACTACAGCACCGTCGGTTCGTGCGAGTGGATTTTCTGGTGAGTACGGCTCTTCCCAAGTAAACGCATCGGTTGAATGAACAGCTGACCAATGTGATGGATCAACTATGACGGACCACCATGTTTGATTGAGCTTGGCGGGGTTTAGTACTGGCACACCTAGAAGGAAATCTGCCGTCTCTGGCCACCATTGCAGGTCAGTAGAAATTTCGCCTGTATACATACAGGGGCGCTCAACATCTATTCCAACTTGTGGTTGGTATCTATCATTTGCGTAGAAACAGGTTCCTCCCGCAAGAATTAAATGTGTACCTGTGTCTGTAAGTTGAAAGTTTTTGCGGAATACACGGTCAGTATTAATGATTTCTGACTTCCAATTTTGACCATTTCCGCTACTCCAAAATGAGTACTTGCCACCTTTAACTGTGACCATACGAAAATCAGTGGTGAAACCATCTTCACTGTTAGCGACTAACCAAAGTTGTTGTTTGAATTGCCCCAGTGTGACATTTGCATTTTGAAAGCTAACATCCGGCAAGGTTTCTTGTACCCAATCATTACCATTTGCGCTGGACCACAATTGCGTATTGTTTTCGCTGCTGCTGTTGTTATCGAGCAGCCAAAGTTTATTGTTGAATGCTTGCATGCTGTAACAACACATTGTTAAGCGCGGCAAATTAATCGTTTGTTCCGCCCAGGTAATTCCATCTGTCGTGTTCCATACTTTGAAGCCACTAGTGCGGTGGCTATTTTCATAGTAATACCCAGTAAAGTTGATGCGCGTATATGTATCTATAGCGGCGAACAGCCATAACTTTTTATTGAAAACAATTAATTTACTGTCGCCAATGCTGTCGCTGAACGTAGCGCCTTTGGAAGATATTACTGTAGAAATGTTCGGTAAAATTTTCTCCTGCCAGTTTTGTGCATCACTCGATTGCCACAATCTTGTAGGCGTGCCTTTTACCAAAAGCCACAATGTATTATTAAAAGTAGTAAGAGCTTGGTTTGAACCAAATATGCTCGCGCTAGTAACGGCGGTAGCTCTGCTAAAACCGGGTGCTTTGAGTTCGTAGTAAGCCGGTTTGTTGAGTGTCAGTGTGCTATCACTAAGAACTCCATCTGTACTCACTTTGTCAGTTTTGATTGTGCAGGCAGTACAACTTTCGTTGTCGCGCCGCGAAAGCTCTAGACCGGGTAATGCGGTGCTGAAACTAATTAAAGAATCATCTGCGCCTGTCCACACACTTGCTTCAATGGTGGGGACTGAGCTTGAGCTACTTGATGCAGTACTACTCGATGGATTTGATGTGCCAGCGGGTGGCGTGCTGTTATGCCCGGCACCACCGCAAGCGGTTAACTCCATTAGTGCGAATGCTAATAGGAAAAATTTAAAAATCGATTGCATCAGCTAATGTCCCTTTTAAAATATCTTCAACTTAAATTTAAAAAATTCAATTCGACCTATTTATTGTTCAACAGGCGTAGTCGGGTGATTACCCCACTCAGCCCATGAGCCGTGATAAGCGCGAATATTAAAACCAAGCGCTTTGCCCACTAAATAAGTAAAGCCGGAACGGTGGTGACTTTGGCAGTGGGTGATCATGCGCTTATCGGAAGTTAAGCCTAAGGACGCTAAATATTCTTTTGCATCTTTGCGAATGCGCAAGCCATCGTTGCGATCCATCAATGATGTCCACTCCGCATTAATTGCACCGGGAATATGGCCATTTTTTGCTGCTGTTGCGCGCGTGCCGTTATATTCGCCGGGGCTGCGTGCATCCCAGACTACGAAATCAGCTTTATCCAATTCACCAATAATATCGGGAATCTCTATCACAACTTTGGGGTCGATTTTTAAATCAACTTTGCTCGGTGTCAGCGTTGGAATTTCTTGCGTGACAGATTGACCAGAACCAATCCACGCATGCAAGCCGCCATTTAAATAAGAATAATGTTTGTGGCCTATGGCATCCAGCGTCCAAATCATTCTACCTGCCCAGCCGCCACCTTCATCGTCGTATACAACTACGTGTGTATCGGGTGTTAAACCTAAAAATGAAAATACGCGATTGAGTTGTTCAATAGGTGCAATTTTCCCTGGTACTGGTGGTTGGCCAATTAATATTTTTTGCGGCGGAACATGAATTGCGCCGTCGATATGGCCTTGCAAATAAGTATGCTCGGCACACATATCAA
>JAGKXD010000061.1 GCA_021151525.1 Cellvibrionaceae bacterium
ACCTATATTTCCGTATTAATGTTGTTCAGCTGACCCTGCCGCCGCTGCGTGAACGTGGGCGCGACATCATTAACATCGCCGAATCACTGTTACAACGCTACTGCAGCCAATTTGGTAAAGCTCAGTTAAAACTCTCTGCTGACGCAGTAGAAGCCATCATGGCCTACTCTTGGCCAGGCAACGTGCGCGAGCTGGAAAACGCGATGCAACGTGCGGTGATCCTGTGTGAGGACAGCACGGAAATCGGCTCACACCTGCTTTCTATCGATGGCGATGCACCCGTCCAAGAAGTTATTGGCGATGGAAATATGCTCTTCGGCCAAGCACGCACATTGGGCGGCAATGGCACGGCGCGTCCAGTGAAAGAAGTAAGTGAGGATTTATCACTTGAAGATTACTTCCAACGTTTTGTGATTGAGCATCAAGATTCGATGAGCGAAACCGAGTTAGCTCGTAAGTTGGGCGTTAGCCGTAAATGCTTATGGGAACGTCGCCAACGTCTTGGCATCCCCCGCACCAAAAACAGCGCGTCAAGCCTTGCCAAATAACAAATAGGGGAGCCCAGCTCCCCCCGTTTGACCTATAACTCCCCTCAAACTACACCCTCAATTTCCACTATTCGGGGCACACAGGTTACACTTTCGGTTGTTTTTTGATCAAAAAGTTGAGTCACGCGCCACTCTGTTACTCCCACCTACGAAACTGTTACCGCACACAAAGTGTTACCGATATTTAAAGTTTGGTAACAAACTTCCAGAATTTTGTAACCCTTGGAAATAACAAAAAGTTATTAAAATCACATCAAAAATGTTAAGCCATTGTAAATTAAAGTAATTTTTTTATTGGCACAGGAAGTGCTCTATGTCGGACACTAAAAACCTAGGCAGAGGATGGGATAGCAAGCGAGTATGGATTTGTGTATGGAAGCGCCCCATTAATTGCCTTATATGAGCACCTCAGTTGTGCTACCCTCCTGACGGGAAAGCTTACAAAGCTTTCCCGTTTTCATTTGCGCCATCCATGGCGCAAACCCTTCGGGCAGCCTTACGGCTGTGCAAAAATGCTTTCCTGTATTTTTGTCACTTTGCAGAGATCTAGGTATTAAACTCTTTTGGATTGGCCAACTACGGGTATTTGAAGAACGAGCAGAGTACTTTTCGCAACAACCAGCCCTCACCGTGAATTCAGTTGAATAGGGAGTCGTCATCCTCGCGTAGCGGGGATCCAGCTGTTAGCATCCTCTTTTCCGCTTAAATCCATCCTCACGCTGCTTTGATTTCCTCTGGATAGCGGCTTCTGCTACACTCGCGCGCATTTGCTTGCGTCTCACTTTAAATCTACTTGCGCCTCTAAAATTATGCTGAAACGTTTGATCAATCTTTTCTCCTCGCGACCCGCCGAGTCCAAGGGCTCTTCGCCGACGATCATTCCCCGTGACCAGCATAATATCTCCCGTAAGAACATCAGCCCTGCGGCGATTAAGATCATCAAACAGCTCGAAGATGCCGGGTTTACGGCTTACTTGGTTGGCGGTGGGGTGCGCGATTTGTTGCTCGGTAGTCACCCTAAAGATTTTGATATTGCGACTGATGCCAAGCCTGAAGAAATTAAGCGTGTGTTCCGCAGTGCACGCATTATTGGTCGTCGTTTCCAGATCGTACATGTGCGTTTCGGGCGCGAAGTTTTTGAGGTGACAACTTTCCGCGGTCATCACGAAGATGTCGCCCACGCAAAATCCAAAACCGAAGAAGGCATGCTGCTGCGCGATAACGTCTACGGCACCATTGAGACAGATGCGGCGCGCCGCGACTTCACCGTAAACGCGCTCTACTACACCACGCGCGATTTCTCCGTGCACGATTACTGCAACGGCTTGGACGACATCAAGAACCGCACCCTGCGCATTATTGGCGACCCAGCGACCCGTTACAAAGAAGACCCGGTGCGCATGCTGCGCGCCGTGCGCTTCGCGGCCAAGCTTGGTTTCAAAATCGAACCAAACACCGCCAAACCCATTCGTGAACTAAACGGCCTTTTGGCGAATATCTCTGAGGCGCGTTTGTTCGAAGAGGTTCTAAAACTGTTCCTAGGCGGTTCAGCAACAGCAACTTTTCATCTCTTGCGCGAATACGATTTGCTGCAACAGCTTTTCCCCGGAGCAGATGCCGCTATCAAATCTGGCGATGCATTGGGCGCAGCCTTAATCGAGCGCTCCATGATCAACACAGATAAACGCATTCGTGCGGAAAAAACCGTAACCCCAGCGTTTATCTATGCCGCATTGCTCTGGCCTGCATTGCAGCACCAACAAAAGTTGCTGGAAGGTAAAATGCCGCCCCAAGCTGCTTACTTGGAAGCTTGCCAAAAAGTCATCAGCCAACAGCTTGCACGCACGTCAATTCCCAAGCGTTTCCTGATTCCTATGCGCGAGATTTGGGACTTACAGGCACGCCTGCCTGGTCGCCAAGGTATGCGCGCATTACGCCTGCTCGATCATCCGCGCTTCCGCGCAGCTTATGATTTCTTGTTGATGCGCGAAGACGCAGGCGAAAAGCTCAATGGCTTGGGTGGCTGGTGGACGGCCTTCCAAAGTGCTGGCGATGAAGAACGCGAGCATATGGTGAAAGACCTCGGTAAGCAGAATGCTAGCAGCCGTCCACGCCGTAAACGCACGCGCAAACCGGCCGCAGGCGCAAACACCTCGGGTGCCGAATAATCAGCATGCTCGCTTACATTGGCCTTGGCAGTAATTTGGAAAATCCACGTGCACAAGTAGAGCTAGCCTTCACAGAGTTGGCTGCATTACCTGATTGCGAGTTAGTGGCAAGATCAGCGCTTTACGGCAGTACCGCTGTCGGCCCTGGCGAACAACCCGATTATGTAAACGCTGCCGCACTACTACAAACCGAACTAACACCGCTTGCATTGCTTGATGCACTACAAGCCATAGAGCAAAGCCACAGACGCGTCCGTATTGAGCATTGGGGGCCGCGCACGCTGGATTTGGATATATTGCTGCTGGATCAACAAACGATTGAGAGCGAGCGCCTCAAAGTGCCTCACCCCTATCTGACCCAGCGCAACTTTGTGCTTTATCCTCTAGCGGATATTGCCCCGGAATTACACCTGCCCGATGGCAGAAACCTGCAGGAACTCATTGCACTTTGCCCACGCGATGGGCTGGCACGATTAGAATAATCAGCGCATAAGCGATTGCGCATCAGGAGCTCGCTGTGAACCCCGTGTTTGAAGATTTATCATTGGATTTAAGCAACACCAGCCTACCGCGTTATATAGCCGTAGAAGGCTGCATAGGCGTGGGTAAAACTACGCTCGCTCGCAACATCGCCAAACTATTCAACTACGACATGCTACTTGAACAGCCAGAAGAGAATCCCTTTCTGGAGCGCTTCTACAAAGATCCAAAATCCACCGCGTTGCCAACACAATTATTCTTTTTGTTCCAGCGCGCAAACCAACTACAAAGTCTGCGTCAGAGCGATATGTTCGAACCAGTGCGCATCGCCGATTTCCTGATTGAAAAAGACCAACTGTTTGCGCGTGTGACCTTGGATGATGACGAACTGAATATTTATCGCCAAGTCTATGAAAAGCTTTTGATAGACGCGCCGCGCCCTGATCTTGTGATTTACCTGCAAGCACCGCTCGATGTACTGTCAGACCGCATTCGCCAACGCGGGATTAGCAGCGAGCAACACATCAGCACCGACTATTTAAAAGCACTTAACGATGCTTACACCGAATTTTTCCACTACTACGACGGCGCGCCTTTATTGATTGTGAATGCGAAAGATTTAAATCTTGCGCAGAACCGCGAACATTTCAAACAACTGGTGGAATATATTCTCACCATCAAAAGTGGCCGCCACTATTACAATCCAACGCCTATGCTGTAATTCTGAATTGTGATTCTGGACATTTGTTCCATACTTTTTATCTCATCGATATCAGCGCACTAGCGCCTCAAAAGACGATTTCACTATGCCTTACGGAACCATCTCTCACAGCACTCCGACAACCAATAGCGCGCTTACTAAGGCCGTTACTATCAACACTTTGCACAAGCTAAAAGGCTCGGGCGAAAAATTTGTGGTGATCTCGCTTTACGATGCACACATGGCTGCGATGGCACAGCGTTGCGGAGTTGAAGTTGTGCTAGTTGGTGATTCGCTCGGCATGACAGTTCTCGGTTACGACAGCACAATTCCCGTCACCATGGAGCAAATGATTTACCACGTAGAAGCTGTTGCGCGCGGCAATAAAAAGTCACTCATTATGGGCGACTTGCCGTTTATGACTTACGCCACACCAGAAGATGCTTTGCGCAATTGTGCGCGCATCATGCAAGCCGGTGCGCACATGGTGAAACTGGAAGGTGGCGAGTGGTTGGCAGAAACAGTTCGCATGTTGTCTGACCGCGGTATTCCTGTGTGCGCGCACATTGGTTTAACACCGCAATCGGTCAATAAATTTGGCGGTTTCCGCGTGCAGGGGCGCGAGCAAGCACAAGCCGATAAATTATTGGCTGATGCAAAATTACTCGCCGATGCCGGCGCGGATTTACTCCTGATGGAATGTATTCCAGCTGCACTCGCCGCACAAATTACTGCAGAGATTTCAATTCCAACCATCGGTATTGGCGCAGGCAAAGATACAGATGCACAGGTGCTAGTGATCAACGATATTCTCGGCTTAACTGAGCAACCGCCAAAGTTTTCGAAAAACTTTTTGCTGGAAGCCAACGATATTCCCGGTGCAATGCAAAAATATGTTGCCGATGTAAAAGCCGGTATATTCCCGGGGCCCGAAAATAGTTTTTAATAATTAGCGTATAAACTCGAAATACAGTAAATAGAAAAGAAAACAACAGAAAGGATTCATCACTCGGTCAGTATCAAAAAAGCTCTGCCTATGTCGCAGAGCACAACTAAAAATACAACAACTCGACGGGTGATTGTTATGCAAGTCAACTTGGTTTTTCTTCGTCCTCAACATCTCAAACGTTTGGCCGCAAGCTTAGTGTTCGTAAGCAGTTTTGCTCTAGCGGCTACAGGCGAAGAGCATACGGTGAATCCCATTCCTGATACACCGCAATGGCACGCTTATGTTGCCAAATCTGAGCATTGGAAAAAATTAGATAGCGCTGCCATTGCGGCCGAAATAAAAGCACTCGGCCTAAGCGAAGCCAAATTGCCAGAACATGCCAAAGAATTTGGTTTTGATCCCAAGCAAACGGATGATTGGTTTAAAAGTGCTGAAGGCGAGCGCATTATGGCCATCATTCTTTCGTTTCAAACACCTTCAGGCGGTTGGTCAAAGCGCACGGATATGTCGAAGCAGCCACGGCAAAAAGGCGAAGCCTTTGGTGTAGAAAAAGATTACATCCCCACCTTCGATAACGATGCCACAAGTACGCAACTACAACTTTTGGCGAAAGCCTATTCCATCACGCACAAAAAAAACTACGCACAAGCTTTTGAACGCGGCCTGCAATTAATTTTAGATGCGCAATATCCCAACGGCGGCTGGCCCCAAAATTATCCATTAGTAGGCGGTTATCATGACCAAATCACCTACAACGATAATTTAATAAAAGATCTTATGACGTTGTTATATGAAGTGAGTTCTAGCAAAAATGAATTCGCTTTTGTATCCAAAAGTCTACGCGTTAAAGCACAGGAAAGTTTTAATAAAGGTTTGGACTGCATCAAAAAAACTCAAGTAGTCTTCAATGGTCAACTAACTATTTGGGGCGCGCAGCATGACCGTATTACGCTTGCCTCAACCAAAGCGCGCAATTTCGAAATGGTTTCGCTAGCTAGCGCAGAAAGCGCTTATCTGTTGGACTTTTTAATGGATTTAAAAAATCCTGATACCGAACTTGTGCATGCTATTCACGCTGCAGCAAAATGGTTGGATGACAATAAAATTATTGGCAAACGCTGGGTTCGCAACGAATTAAGCTTACAAGACGACCCGACTGCTGCGCCTATGTGGGCACGATTTTATGAAATAGGAACTAACAAACCCGTATTCGGTGATCGCGATAGCACCGTTCACTATGCCATAGGGGAAATATCAGAAGAGCGTCGCAAAGGTTATGGCTGGTACAATAATATCGGCAACAAAGCTCTTGAAAAATATCAACGTTGGGCCCTGCA
Source organism: Cellvibrionaceae bacterium (assembly GCA_021151525.1). Taxonomy (GTDB): domain Bacteria; phylum Pseudomonadota; class Gammaproteobacteria; order Pseudomonadales; family Cellvibrionaceae; genus Cellvibrio. The sequence continues at coordinate 6,183 of JAGKXD010000061.1, forward strand.
GCATCCCCTAGCAAACCAATAACAACACATGCAAAAGCCAACACCAAATTTTAGACATAAAAAAACCGGTGCTGACAACAGCACCGGCCAAGACCATACTAGAGTACAAAATAAAGGGGAATTCCAACTGGGCAACAAGTAAACCCAACTGAGACTACGTGCAAACGCGCTGCACTCATCAGTAACTTAAGTATTAACGCTGATCAAAAAATTGCCAGCCTGTAAAATAACTTTTTTACACTAATTTGAGATAAAGCTCACAAACTCATTTGAAAAAGCTATAAAAAGCTCTTTAGCTACATGTTCAACGCACCGGAAGCGATATTGCGTCATTTATCAAGGTTTCTAAGCGCGCAGCGGTAGATGAACGCAAGACATATTCGTCCTGAAGCTGACGCAATTTACTGAGCTTGGTTCGCGCAGTGCGGAAATCTACCGTAATAGGTTCATAGCCCAAATCATGATCCAAAACACTCAACTTACCAATTTCAGAGAGCTCAGAACGCACTGCACTGATGATGTCGTAAAAAAAATCTTTCCGGTCAATAGTACTTGCCTCCCAATAAGCCAGATCAAGGCCTGCTGCCAAGTCCTCTAGAATTTTTACTGCTTGTGCGATGCTTGCATGCGCCATAAATCACCTGTTTGACGTTCAACTTGCAATGAGTATAGAAGAGAATTTTAAGGATACAGGTTAAATGCGCCAGCTTGCGCTAGCCCACTCGAGCGCGCTCAACTAAGATAGCGACCTTGTTTGAGAGCGTCCGATGCCAATTACCAATTTCAGCTTATTTTTGTCGATTACCTTTGTGGTGTCCGCCAGTCCCGGCCCAGTCATGCTCTCGTGCATGAGCAACGGTGGGCGCTTGGGTTTACGCAAAGCCGTTGTGGGAATGCTGGCGGCAAGCTTGGGCAATATAGTGCTAGTGTTGCTGTCAGCCTTGGGGCTGGGGTTGATAGTCAGTCAAAATGAGCTCTTGTTTAATAGTTTGAAGTGGTTGGGTGCTGCCTATTTGGTGTTTTTGGGCGTGCAAATTATTCGTGCACCTGTAACAACCGCAGAAAGTACACCAACCCCTGCCGACATGAGCGCCAAATCTGTTTGGTGGAGTTCGTTTTTTATCGCGATCAGCAACCCTAAAGGCCTAATTTATTTCGGCGCACTCTTCCCGCAATTTATTAATTACCAACAGCCGCTGGTTTTGCAATTTTTAGTATTGACGATTACCTTTTTAATTACCGATTTAATGTGGATGCTGGTTTACGCCCTTGCCGGAAATAAAATTATGCTCTGGCTAAAAACGCCGAAACATCAAAGATTATTTAATAGTATTTCAGGCTTTGTTTTAATCGCCGCCGGACTTTTTATGGCGCTCACAGGAAACGCTCGATGAAGAAAAAATTTATATTGATAGGTGTAACTGCATTACTTTCTATCGCTATTGATCAATGGACAAAAGTTCTCGCCACTCAACATTTATTCGGGCGCGAGCAATTAAGCTGGTGGAACGATTTCTTCGTACTTACCTACTCCATCAATCACGGTGCATTTTTAGGTTTGGGGGATAGTTTGCCAGAAGCAGTTCGCGATCTTATTTTTAGCGGCTTCGTAAGCCTGTTTTTAATTGGCTTTGCTATCTATGCCGTGCGCGAAAAAAATATGAGCAATTTGCAAAACCTCGCGTGCGGATTGGTATTGAGCGGTGGCCTCAGCAATCTTTATGACCGCATCACCAACAACGGCGGCGTTGTGGATTTTATGAATATGGGAATTGGCAGCTTGCGCACCGGCATTTTCAATGTTGCTGATATGGCGATTATGGCCGGCGTATTTTTGTTGCTATTTTATTCTTATAAAAATGACGCAAAGAAATAAATGTTAGGTTTGGATCGTCATCATTATAAATATGAAAGATGACGATCCAAAATCAAGATTAAAAACTACTTCTGCAACGAATCCCTCACCTGCATTAACGCCTGCGCCAACTCAGTTCCCGCCTGCGAATAACGAATCCCCTGCTGCACAAACTGCATAGCTAATTGGGTATTAGCCAATTGAATATAACTTTGCGCCAATACCAAATACACCTCTGGTGAGCGGCGATCTATACGCAACGCGCGCTCTGCCGTTGCAATTGCCGCGTTGTAATTTTTTGCCTGATATTGCGCACGTGCCTGACTGACTAAACTTGCCGTTGCATTGCTGCTGGCAGCCGGTGCTGGCGCTTGGGTTTGTGGAACTACGGGCGGTGGTGCAACAGGTTCAACGGGCTTTTCTGGTTGCTTAACAACCGGGGGAACGACAGGTGCAGATTTTTCAATCACCGGTGGAGTAGATTGCGTTGTAACTTGACTCGCGCAGCCTACCAATTGAGTCAGCATAAAAAGCGCGCCAAGTAATAATAAATGTCTATTCACAGTTGAGCCCATTTAAAAAGTAAAATTTGCTAAGAAAACGGAGTTTACACGAAGTAAATGAGCATTTTTTAGCAAATTTTAACGCGGTTATGTCGAGCGCAGTATTCGTTAATTAAAAATCTTCTGCCACCAATGTTCCTCAGCACCTTCTTTTATTTTACATTCTGCCGATTCTTTGGGTTTGTAATCATTGTGCAAAGGCAACCACATAGCCCCCTCACAATGTTCTGCACTTAATAAGCCTGTGGCCGTGTCAATCCAATCAAAACTTACACCTTCAGGCGCTTGTTGATTAACGCCTTGCGTTGGTAACTGCCGCATTAAATCTGCCCAAACTTGTAAGGCTCCAGTAGCACCGCTGAATGGGGTCTTAGAATTATCGTCCTTCCCTACCCACACCACTGCTAAATGCTCACCGCTAAAACCTGCAAACCAGCTATCGCGCTGATCATTTGTGGTACCCGTTTTACCTGCAAGCGGTAATGAAGCTGGGAAAGAATTATAAACACTGCGCCCCGTTCCTTCACGTAAAACAGCTTGCAGCGCATATTGTAGCTCAAAGGTACTTTGGCCAGAGAAGCGTTGATCCAATTCGATGGGGTAACGTTTAAGCGGTTGGCCTTCTGCATTCAATACTTCGCGAATCGCGTGCAGTTTTGTGTGCACACCTTCTGCTGCAAGCGTGTGATACATACTCGTCACTTCCATGGGCGACATATCGACCGCACCGATTAAAATAGAAGGCACTTGCGGAATTTCACCTTCATAACCAGCGGACTTAATTGTTTGTATAACGGATTTAACCGAAAGCTGCATACCTAAACGAACCGTCGCTTGGTTTTCTGAATTCGCAAGCGCGCGATAAAGCGGCATATTGCCGTGGCTTAAATTGTCCGCATTTTTTGGCTCCCACATTTTTCCATCGCCACCTTTAATACTGACGGGGTCATCGCTAATGAGCGTTCCAAGATTATAAGTTTGCGGTTGTTCCAACGCGGTTAAATACACGAAGGGCTTCATTAAAGAACCCACTTGGCGATGCGCATCTAAGGCGCGATTTAATCCTGGGAAGCGCGGATTTTTATCGCCGATTAACGCAAGAATTTCGCCGCTTCCGACAGAAGTCACCACCATGCTGACTTGCATGTCTTTTAATTTGTATTGCTTTTCAAGTTGCGCAACACGTGCTGCCGCCGATTTTTCTGCAAGGCGTTGTACCATGGGCGCGATAGTCGTAAAAATGCGCAGGCCTTCTTTGCGCAAATCATCTTCTTGGTAATCTTGTTTTAATTGGCGCTTTACCAAATCCACAAATGCTGGATAGTTAATTAAACTCACATCTGTTTCTGCGGCTAAACCCAAAGGTGCAGCTTGTGCTGTTTTTAATTGTTTCTCATCAATCAATCCTTCCTGGTTCATTACAGTCAACACAACATTGCGACGATTTTTTGCTCGCTCAGGATTACGCCAAGGGTTGTAATAGGAAGCACCTTTTACCAAACCAACCAACAAAGCAACTTCTTGCGCATTTAATTCTTGTACGGGTTTGCGGAAATAATGTTGCGATGCCAAACCAAAGCCGTAAATTTCACGCGAACCACTGCGACCCAAATACACTTCATTGATATAAGTTTCTAAAATTTCTGATTTGGTGTAATGCATTTCCAAAAGCACCGACATAATGGCTTCAGGAATTTTGCGCGTTAAACTTTGTTTGGATGTGAGATAAAAATTCTTCACCAATTGTTGCGTGAGCGTACTACCGCCCTGCACTACTTCACCTTCGCGCGCATTTACCCACATTGCACGCAAAATTGCCTCAGGCGATACGCCGTGATGCTCAAGAAAATGTTTATCCTCAACCGCCAATAAAGTTTCGCCCAAAAGCGGTGGCAATTGATCGAGCTTCACTAAAACGCGGTCTTCAATATTGTTAGGGTAGATGCCGCCAATTTCTTCCGGCTCCATACGTACCAATGGCAGTGCCGTGCCTTTTTCATCTAGCAGCGACGCTACTTTGCCGCCATCAATACGCACACTGAAATGCTGCGGGTCTTCGCGTTTGTCCCAAAAGTTAAATCCACGGGTTAAAATTTCGTAGGTGACCTCATCGCTACTCGCAGCACGGCGTGACATTTGACCCGACGAAGTTACCGTCGCAGAAGTGCGGTAGCCCAAAGCCTCTAATTCTTTTTCAAACAGCACCGGTGTTAAAGGCAAGCCTTCATATAATTCCAAAGGACGAGAATAAACACGCGCAGGCAGCGACCACTTTTTACCTTCAAATTTTTCACGCACAACCTTGTCGAGATACATACTCCAAATCCCCAGCACAATTGCGCCAATCAACGCTGCGCCAAAACATATCAACAGCAAGAGCTTCCAATTAATGTGGAAAGAGCGGGAACTCGAGGATTTTTTATTACGACTAAGAAAACGACGTTTGGTCATTAAAGATATCCAGCGAAAAATGGGTACAAAAATACAAATACAATAGTGATGCACAGCTCTGGGTATTCATTTTCATCGCAGCACATGGAAACGACACCTGCAAATCCATAGAAAAGGGATTTCCGGAATGAGTCCTATTTTACGAGTTTGAACATTTTACGTGTTAGAGAAGGCTTTATCGAGTTAAACCTTTTGAGCATAATGCCCAACCTCACACATTCAATCAGCCCTTCAATTACATAGGTTTCCCCATGAGCAAGCAATATCACATTTATGGCATAGGCGCCGCCCTCGTCGATACCGAAATCACCCTCAGCGATGCCGACCTGAACGCCATGAAAGTGGATAAAGGCGTTATGACATTGGTTGACGAAGCCCGCCAGCGCGAACTCATTAGCTACCTTGCCGATCATTTGGTGGCATCGCACAAAGCCAGCGGCGGTTCAGCGGCAAACACCATTATCGCCGCCAGCTATTTCGGCTGTAACAACGTTTACTCATGCAAAGTAGCCGACGACGAAAACGGTCGTTTTTACATCAATGATATTAAAGCCGCTGGCGTTACCTACCCAGCGCACATTAATCCACCTGCTGGCACCACGGGTAAATGTCTCGTTATGATTACACCCGACGCTGAACGCACTATGAATACCTTCCTCGGCATCAGCGAAACCTTGTCTGCCGATGAGTTGGACGTTGCTGCGATTGCTCAATCTCATTTCGCTTACATTGAAGGCTATTTAGTGACATCCCCCACTGGCCGTGCCGCTGCAATTGCATTGCGCCAACATGCAGAAGCCAACAACACCCGCACCGCACTCAGCTTATCTGACCCAGCCATGGTGCAATTTTTCCGTGACGGTTTAGTGGAAATGATTGGCAATGGTGTGGATATTTTATTCTGCAACCGCGATGAAGCTATGGGCTTTACCCAAACCGAAACTTTAGATGCAGCAGCAAATGCTTTGAAAAAATATTGCAAACAATTTGCAATTACCTGCGGTAGCGATGGCGCATTGGTGTTTGATGGCGAAAACCAAATTAAAATTGCGGGCAACAAAGTTACCGCGGTAGACACCAACGGTGCTGGAGATATGTTTGCTGGTGCATTTTTGTATGCCCTTTCACAGGGAAATGACTTCAAAAAAGCGGGTGATTTTGCAAGCTTGGCTTCAAGTAAAGTCGTAGCGCAGTTTGGGCCGCGCTTAACAGCAGAGCAACATAGTGAATTGAAAAAAGCGTTTTTTAATTAAGTTGTAGTGCGGGTTAGTCACACAGTGGCGTAACCCGCAAAGTACTAGATTAATTTTCGCTTCCATTTTTTAAATCGTTGATTGGCAAAAAAAGCCAAATGTGCAGCTCTATATTCGGCGGTACGCACTTTCATCCACGGCCAATAAAAACCTAAAGTCACCAGACACAACAAAATATTGTTTACCACCAATTTGTTATAGCTTTGCAAATCCCAAGTCGCGACAAAATAGCCCAATTTAGTGTTGATTGAATTCCACTGTAAATTAATTAAGGCAACTCTCCAGCGCACAAAAACCAACAGCCACAAACTTACAACCATCACCAACGAAAAACCTATGGGCAAGACTTCACGGTAATACCAGCAGGCAAAACTAATCACTTCAGCTGTTAACAAAGGCGGTAATAGTTGGAAATAAGTTTTTAAATGTGCAGAAAAGGAAAATACGTAGCCATTTATAGAGGTAGTTTGCGCGCGATATTGCTGTATTTTAAACGCGGCGTAAGGCGCAGCAAGCCCTAGACTAGCGATTGCCAATAATGGCCAGCCCAGCAATACAATATAAGCATCTTTCAAACTAGATGTTTGCTGAAAATGGGTATCACAATAAAAGGAGTGCTGTTGTTCAAATAGGCTGCGATTAAACCAATAGAAGGGCATTGCACCAATCAATAACGCCAACCCTAGAACACCATAGGTCGGCACAGTGAAAAATGCATAACCCAATGCAGCTACATAAAGCACAAGTGCAAATTGCACCAGAAATATTTTTTGCGGATTAGATGCATACGAAAATTCAGCATTATCCAACTGTGTATGTTCGTAAAAATAACGCAAAGAACGAACTTTCGCCCACGGGTACAATATCCCTGCACTTAATACGCAAACAAGTAGATTAACCAGCCACACTTTAAAATAATCGACCCCCTTGCCATTAAATACAAACGGAATTCGTCGTGTATGTTCGCCGTATAAAAACTCCACTGGCTGATGCATTGCATAAGCATCAGTTGCTATTTCACCCAAATCTTTTATATAGATGGCTTTTGAAGGAATTTGAGCTACCGCAACTTTATCGGCATGAACACCTATAGCGAGCAAGCGCGCCACAAAAATATTCGCGAGGCGTTCATCGGCGTGATTTTTTAGAGTGACGTTTTTGGATTTAAAAATTCGCTCAACTTTCACTGCATCCAATTTAAACAGTGCAGCAAATTGTGATTTCACAAAGGAAACATCAAAACCTTCACGCACACCGCGAAAAACTATATCAAACTGCGGCGCAGGTATACCCATAGTCTCAAATCAAACCTAAGTGCTTATTAATGCGGAGCCTTAGCAGGCTGTTGTTTAAATTTAATAGTGCGCTCATTTGTTTCAGGGTGAGAAGCAAAATACCCCATGACTCTTTTATCAAAGAAACTCTTCTTGTGTTCTGCCAGCAATTTATCGCATTGCTCTTTATGCTCATCCACGTCCAACCATGGCAAACTATCATCGTCTTCATTAGCAGACGATGATGTTTGAGATGAAGTTTGAGATGATGACGATTGAGAATCCGAAGAAAATGCACTCGACTTCTTAGTTAATTTTTCTTTTATATGCACACCCATCATCAGCTCATGACATTCGGCTTGATAAGTTAAACGATCCATCAAATCCACAAAGTAATGACGCGCAATATGATTAGCATCCAAAAACGCCAATGAGTTGTCATCAGCCTCTCGTTCAAAATCACGCGAGTACGACATATTGGTAATAACAACAGGCAAACTCGCCAACAAGTTAGACGCAGCAGATAAATCGCCCGTCAACATGGCCACACCAAAACTGATAACGGAACCTTGAATAACCGAGCGCAAGGAGTGGCGATATTTCACGTGACCAATTTCATGGGCTAGTACGGCTAACAACTCATCGTTATTTTTAGCCAAGCGCACAATTTCATCGGTAAATAAAACAGTACCGTCAGGCAAAGCAAAAGCATTTGCGCCTATAGCGCCACCTCCGCGAAAAATTACTTTGATATGTAAGTTTTTATTTTGATCAATAGCCGGGGCGAAATGCGCAAGAATGTTTTGCTGTGTTTGCGCATCCAGCTTGGTAGGTTTTAGCTGGGTTTTATCAAGGAGCTGCAAGGTTTCTGTTGCCGCACGATTCATTACATTCTGCGGCAAATGGTAGGCGATGTAGCGCGATGCAGCGGGCAGCCCATACACTGCAACAGCCCACGTGAAACTAATCACCAACACTAGTGTGAGCGCCACGAAATAGGTGTGTGACTCTAACTGATGGGCAAGACTGTGCCAGAAGGAAGGACGATACTCGCGAATCCATTGATCAACTTGATCATGCTGCGTTGTTTCAAATTTTTCGCCATGCGGAAAATACAAAAAGCGAGGTGTATTACCCACGCGCGAAGATATTTTGACTGAAGAAAATGGCGCTCGCAAAAGTTCAGATTGATTTGCAATATGAATAACGCAAATTTCACCTGCGTCATCCATTTGCAATTCAACCCACTGTGATGCTGAGGTTTTACCATCAAACCAATGCCCTTGCAGCGCCATTCTCTAGCATCCTTAAATACTAATATCTATATCAAACAAATCGTGAACACCCTCAGCGAGTGAATTGGATTCTTCAAGTTTATCCGCAATGAATCCATCTAAATCACCGGCAACAATCAAGGCTGTGTGCTGAGCCTTGTAAGCTGCTGAGCGAATTTTGGCAAACGGGATAAACAAACCCAAGGTAAATAAAATGCCCAATGTGTTAGTCACAATTAAACCCATATAGGATAAAACTGACCAATCAGATTGAAATTGATGGTTGTGCAACTTGGTGTTGTTCCAATGAATATTCGCCATGGTGACTACAACATAAGCACCAAGAGCAAAATAGAAGGCGATATAGCCGAGCATCATGGGCACCATGCTAAACAGCATGGCTGGATTAAATCCACCGCCACCACCTGCCATCGCAAAAATGGAACCACCCACAACCATTGCCAACACGATAAAGAACACAACTGATGCACCAATTAAAATCAGCAGCATTTTGTAATATTCTTTTACATGCACATCAAACCTAAATGGCTCAGCACTGTAGGAGTGATTATTGGTGATGTATTCAGTTTGTTTTTTCCATACAAACGGGAAGAGCAAACCAAAGGACAAAATACCCAATATCGGCCAACCAAGAAAAACAGCAACAGCTCCACCAACAGTTCCGTGGAATCTGAAAGGAATATTCCGATAACTGGTATGACGCGCATTAAATTTTAATGAGTTAACAATAATCCACGGCAGAAAAGCCAAGAAGACAAGAGATACGACCAAAGACAACATGGGCGATATGTGACCTGAACCTGCAAGCGCGATATAAAGCACAAACGCAATAACACGACCTTTCAAGATTTTTAGAGGCTCAGCGGTATATTCAAATGTCGCATCGGCAATGCGAGTATTACCGTAAAAATATTGCTTATTGCGCACCTTAGCCCAGGCGGAATAAATCCCCAAGGTGACAATGCTCAACAGGATGTTAACAATCCAGATTTTAAAATATTCAAAGCCCTCGCCACGAAATATAAATTGATGACGCTGCTTTTGTTGAGGATCAACTACAGAGGCACGAGCAGCTTCTGTAACCTCTGGCTCAGGCACAGATTGATAAGATTCAGCGTGCAGGGATTGTGCAGGCGCACTCGCTTCTGGTTCAGACGAATCAGCAGCAGGCGCATTATCAATAGGAACCAAACTTAATGGTTCTTCTATTGCGATCGCTTCTGCAGAGGCTGCAACGCCAATAGACGCTAGGCGCGCTATATATTTATCAGCAATCTCTTGTGTAATGCCTGATTTTAAAACGGCTCTTTTAGCCGCAAATAAACGATTAGCTTTATCGGCATCTAACGAGAAGAGCGCTGCAAAATCAGCCTTGGCTTTTTCTTCTTCGAAACCGGCCAACACACCTTTAAGAACAACTTCAAATTGCGGACTAGACATAAAAACTCCGTGTCGATTTTTATAGATTTGACTTTTGGTAAAAATTCGACAGTGATCCTAGCAAACTTTTCTAGAATCATCACGGATTAAATGGTGTGAGAACAGCAAGAGCAGCGTTTATCTTTAGGTAACTTCAACTCGCGCCACTGGCTGTAACGCGCATCAAAAACCAATAACTTTCCAGCGAGGGTTTTGCCAAATCCAACAATTAACTTAATTGCCTCCAACGCCTGCATGCTGCCGATAATGCCCACCAAGGGGGAAAGCACACCGTTAGCCGCACAGGTTGTGTTCTCTTCAGACTCCTCATCATACAAACAGCTGTAGCAAGGAGATTCTGGCTGACGATTATCAAACACCGCCACCTGCCCTTCCAAGCGAATAGCAGCGCCCGATACCAGTGGAACCTTGGCCGCAACACAAGCAGCGTTAACCGCGAAGCGCGTTGTGAAATTATCGCAGCAATCTACAACCACATCAGCTTGCGCAACATAATGTTTAAGTGCATCCGCATCTAGTGCTTGAGTGATACACCTAATGTGCACTTCTGGATTTAATGCGCGTAAGGTTTGCGCTGCTGACTCTACTTTAGTTTCACCAATGCGATCTGTCGTGTGAGCAATTTGCCGCTGCAGGTTGCTCAAATCAACACGATCAAAATCCGCAAGCAACAAATGACCTACGCCAGCTGCTGCTAAATACATAGCTACCGGTGAACCCAAACCGCCCAAACCAATAATAAGCACGCGCGCCGCCAATAGTTTTTCCTGCCCTTCGATATCCACATCGGGCAACATAATTTGGCGGGAGTAGCGGAGTAGTTGATTGTCGTTCATGATGACTCGTTAATCGTTTAACAGGGAGTCGTCATCCTCTCGTAGCGGGAATGACGACCAATAAATTAACTTAATACCCACTGACCAATAGTCACACGCTCATTACGACCAAAATCACGAAAGGTGTTTATATTGTCAAATTTATTTTCCGTAAATAAATTGCGTACAGCATCGCCTTGATCATAACCATGCTCTACTAACAACCAACCATTAGCAACTAGGAATTTTGGAGCCTGCGTAATAATTAATTCCAAATCGGCCAGGCCTTTATTATCTGCAATTAAAGCCGACAAAGGCTCAAAGCGAACATCACCTTGAGTGAGATGCTCATCATTTGGATCTATATAAGGAGGATTGCTGACGATAATATCAAATTGCGCTTCATCAACCAGCGCAGCAAACCAATCGCTTTGCAAAATATTTACATTATTCAGATGAAGGTGTGCACGATTTTTTTCTGCGAGCCCAACCGCAGCCAATTCTTTATCCACCGCCACGCATTGCCATGATGGTTTTTCGTTTGCCAAAGCTAAAACGATTGCACCTGTACCTGTGCCCAAATCTAACAAACGACGAGATTGATTTTGTTCGTCTTCCGCAAATAAACCTAAAGTTGCTTCAACCAAAAGCTCGGTATCCGGGCGAGGAATTAACGTGGAGTTATTCACCATTAATGGTAACGACCAGAATTCGCGCTGACCGATAATATGAGCAACAGGCTCACCAGTTAAACGGCGTGCGAAAAAACTATTGAATTGATTTGCTTCTTCTTGGGTTAATTCTTTTTCTGGCCAAGTGAATAAGTAAGTACGATCTTTTTGCAGGATATGCGTGAGGAAAATTTCTATATCAAGACGCGGAGTATCGCTTACATCCGCAAACTGTGAGGAAAATTTTAAACAGCTCGTGATGGTGAGAGATTGCATTTATATTCCAGCTTAAATAGGGAATCGTCATCCTCGCGCAGCGGGGATACAGTTTTTACTGTTAGGTTTCAAGAGCTGGATCCCCGCTACGCGAGGATGACGACTCCCTACTTTACTCGTTCCCAAGTTCCTGCTTGGGAATGGAAAAAACTATCCCGCCACACGCAGTGGCGGTGCTGAGCTATTGTTAATAACGGCTCGTATTTCAGATTGAACAGTACATAACTGTTTCACAAACTAATGCTTGATTTAGAGCAAGCCCAATAAATGTAAATACTAATGCAGTAGCACCTAGTAAAACCGAATGTTTAATTTCAAAACGTTTAGCTATAGGAGCAGAGCTCAATGCACCTATTACTGCGCCAGGAAAAGAAAACACATACCCTAACCAAGCCATTGACTCTGGATGCGGCTTAGAAAAAATCCAAAGATAAAAACAGACAAGGTAGGTCGACAAAATCAACGCTGCACCGCAAATTATTGGAACCTTATAGCGAGCAATAAAAAGAATTGCGATTACTATTGCTTGCGGTAACCAATAAAAAATGAAATTTTCGAAAAAATAACTGTCTTTTGGTGAAAGGTAGATGGCCACAGCCACTCCGATTAAAATGCAGAATACAGCAAATACATTTTTATAAATCGAAGTGCTATATAACTCCATGACAACACCTAAAAGCAAAAAATAATTAATCCGAAATCGCCGCCAACTGATCCGCTTGGAACTCATTCGACAACGGCTGGATAATGCCCACTAAATCGCCTTGCATTACCGCATCCAACGAATAAAGCGTTAGGTTAATGCGATGATCGGTCACACGGCCTTGCGGATAATTGTAAGTGCGAATACGTTCGGAGCGATCGCCACTGCCCACCAAACTTTTACGCTCATCTGCCATGGATTTATGTGCAGCTTCTTCTTGCATGGCTTTCAAGCGCGACGCCAATACACTCATGGCGCGTGCGCGGTTTTTGTGCTGTGAACGTTCATCCTGACACTCGACCACCAAGCCCGTCGGAATGTGGACAATACGAATTGCAGAGTCAGTTTTGTTTACGTGCTGACCGCCCGCGCCCGATGAACGGAAAGTATCAATACGCAAATCCGCTTTATTGATATTAATTTCTTCCATTTCATCGGCTTCAGGGATAATTGCCACTGTGCAAGCAGAGGTATGGATACGACCTTGAGTCTCCGTTGCAGGCACGCGCTGTACACGGTGCGCGCCTGATTCAAATTTTAATTTTGAATAAACGCCACTGCCGGTAACCAAGGTGATAATTTCTTTGTAGCCACCGTGTTCGCCATCGCTTTGGCTTAATACTTCAACGCGCCAACCTTGTGATTCTGCATATTTGGAATACATGCGAAATAAATCGCCAGAGAAAATTGCCGCTTCATCACCACCGGTACCGGCGCGAATTTCGAGATAACAGTTTTTCTCATCATTGGGATCTTTTGGCAACAACAAGCGCTGCAATTCCAACTGCGTTGGCTCAAGCTGCGCTTCGCATTCGCGCAATTCTTCTTCAGCCATTTCTTTCATGTCAGCATCGCCATCGGCAATTAAATGCTTGGCTTCTTCCATGTTGCCCAACAATTGCAAATAGTTTTTGTAGCCGATAACCACGGGCTCCAATTCCGCATATTCTTTGGAAAGCTCGCGGAATTTATTTTGGTTGTTGATGATTTCTGCCTCAGACAAAAGCGCGCTTACTTCTTCGTAGCGTTCTTTAAGGCGATCTAACTTTTCTAAAATCGATGCTTTCATTAAGAATTATGTTCCGTTTTGGATTCTGTATCGTCTAAATCACTTGGTTGCAAATCAAATAGCGCATGGGCTAATTGCACAACCTGTGTTTGGCCATTTGCACTGGCTTCTTTTAGATGCGTAGTCGGCGAATGAATTAATTTGTTGGTCAGGTTCCGCGCAAGTTGTTGCAATACTTGTTCAGGATTAGTGCCAGATTCCAAAGCGCTGAGTGCTTTTTGCAATTCCAAATCGCGCATGCTTTCTGCTTTTTTGCGATAGGCTTTAATAGTTGCCGTTGCATTCAGCGAGCGCTGTTGGCGACGATAAAGCTCAACACCTTCGGCAATAATTTCTTCGGCTTTATCGGCTGCTGCCACGCGGGATTTTTTGTTTTCATCAATCACTGCGTGCAAGTCGTCAACGGTATACAAATACACATCGTCCAACTCACCCACTTGCTCTTCGATATCGCGCGGTACGGCTATATCCAACATAAACATAGGTTTGTGTTTACGCTTTTTAAGCGCGCTTTCCACTGCACCTTTACCCAGTAAAGGCAATTGGCTAGCAGTAGAAGAAATCACAATATCTGCACGGTGCAAATGCTCGGGAATATCCGCGAGCAAAATCGCTTCGCCATTAAACTCGCGCGCTAAACGCTGGGCGCGGTCAAGCGTTCGGTTGGCAACAATAATGCGATGAATACCGTGCTGCGCTAAATGGCGCGCAACCAACTCGATGGTTTCACCAGCGCCAATCAAGAGCGCTGTGTCTTGCTTTAAATCAGAGAAAATTTGTTGTGCCAAACTTACCGCAGCGTAAGCAACAGACACAGGGTTTTCGCCAATGGCCGTTTCTGTGCGCACGCGCTTGGCGATGCTAAACACTTGCTGGAAAGTCGTATGTAGTTCGCCGCCGATAGTGCCTGCATCGCACGCAACCGCGTAGGCCGATTTCATTTGACCGAGAATCTGTGGCTCGCCCAACACCAGCGAATCCAAACCGCCCGCCACCTTCATCATATGGCGCACAGCTTCGTCGCCCTCGTGACAGTAGTAGCAATGAGCGAGTTCATCGGCTTTTATATTGGTGTGCGCAACCAGCCATTCAGTCAGCGACTCTAATTCGCGATCGCTTTTGGCGTAGATTTCGGTGCGGTTGCAGGTAGATAAAATGGCCACTTCAGCCAAACCTGCATCGGCCACGGCTGAACGCAGGGACGACTCTACCGCCTCTGGCGCAAACGCCATGCGCTCGCGAACCGAGAGTGATGCGGTGGTGTGATTAATGCCGAAAGCAAGTAGCGTCATAGAGTCGAAGTTGGGGCAGTGGCGCAAAGGGCGGTATTGTCCGGCTCTGGCTGGTGTATGACAAGGGGGAATTAGTCGCCAAACGCAAAAAGCCTCTTTCGACTCATCTACTGTTGCAATTGAGGCCTTTTTTTTGGGTGTAGCCCGTAAGGAGTGAAACGCATTACGGGATTTTAGCCCCCGTATTACGCAAGCTTCATGCGGGCTACGGTCGGAATAAAATCACGAAATCTCGGTATCCTTAGCAAACAGCTCTTTCAACTCGCGGCGACCATCCTCCGCAACCTTAATAAGCGCGGGTATATTAGTGTGAACGAGCAACGACTTCTCGAGCATTTGCTGATCGTGCTCGCGAAAAAGATCGATAGTGTTTTGCGATTGCCCTTCCGTAAACCCCAGCTCCAACAAGGTTTGCATAGCGGCCGAAAGACTGGATTCGTACATCTCACGAATCGGCGCTGTCACCCCCAATTCCACCAACTGATAAACGTGGGCACGGTCGCGAGCACGCACAATCAAAGCAACTTGGGGGTATTTTTTGCTCACCATCCGCACAATTTTTAGCGATTCATCCACGGCATCCACCGCCACCACTAGCACCTTGGCATCGCGAATGCCCGCCGCCTCCAATAAATCCAAACGTGCCGGATCACCGTAATAGCTCTGGACACCAAACTGTTTGAGGAACTCAATGTGGTCGGCATTGCGATCCAAAGCATTGTAAGGAATGTTGTTGGCAGTAAGGATACGGCCAATAATCTGCCCAAAGCGCCCAAACCCGGCGATGATCACTTCGGGCTTGTGTTCGTTGGGTTGCTGCGCCAAAGCCGTTAAGGATTCTTTGTGCAGCTCCATATCCGCCAAGGCCTTTTCTTGCAGGGTGGTGCGCCGGATAAGACGATCAAACCCAATCACCATAGGCCCCGTTAGCGCCATGGAAATACCTACCACCAAAACCACATAGTTTGTGATTGTTGTCGGCAAGAAATTCAATTCTTCGGCAGAAGCCATCAACACAAACGCAAATTCACCGCCCTGCGCAAGCATAATCCCCAGCAAAATACCTTCACGACATGAGAATTTGCGGATCTTTAAGATCAAGGTAATCACGGCAATTTTGATTGCCATCAGCGTTACCGCTAGTGCAATCACCATAACCGGATGCGCAAACAACAGCTTGAGATTGAGCGACATACCCACCGCGATAAAAAACAACCCGAGCAACAAACCTTTAAACGGCTCAATATCGGCCGCGAGTTGATGGCGATAGCTGGATTGCGCCAAGAGCAAGCCGGCGAGGAATGCCCCCAAGCTCATGGATAAACCCACAATTAACATCAGCAGTGAAACGCCGAGCACAATCAACAAACCCGCCGCCGTTAGAATTTCGCGGCTGCCGTATTTGGCGGCGAGTTTTAAGAGCGGGTTAAACAGCACCCGCGCCGCCACAATCATTCCCAACACAGTCAAGACGCCAACCCACCAGGGCAAGCGCTCGCCGTGACTATTGGCGACAGGCGCCCAACTTGCGAGTAACAAGAGGATTGGAATTACCGCCATATCCTGCGATAGCAACATGGAAAAACCCTTGCGACCCAAGGGCAACCCCATGATTTTTTGCTCTTCCATTAAAGGCACCGCGAATGCCGTTGATGAAAGCGCAAGGGTCAAACCAATGATAAAAGCCTGCTGCCACGACAATGACGGCGAAGAGATAAAAAACAACACCAGCAAAAAAACTGCAATCAATATTGCACTCAGCAATATTTGCGCTCCGCCGAGCAAGCCCACTTCGTATCGGCTTTTCCATAATTGCTCAGGATTAAGCTCAAGGCCGATAACGAACAAGAGCATAACAACACCAAACTCGGACAGGTGCATAGCGGCTTGAGGCTCGAAAATTAACCCTAAGACTTGCGGCCCAATCACCACGCCAGCCACCAAATAACCCAGAATGGCACCTAAACCCCAGCGGCGAAAAATCGGCACGGCGATAACTGCCGCCAACAAATAATAAATGGCGTGCAGCAAGCTTTGATGTTGTTCCACAGATTAACTCCCAAAATCTTCTATAGTGGGAATATATCACTCGCACTAAGCCAAACGGGTGTTTATTATGTGCGCCCTACTGCGATGATTTACATTTGCCATTCAGCACCCTGTAAGCAGCAGCCTATTTGCAATTGAATTTCCCGATGAAACTGCGCCCCTTGACATTGCTTACCTCACTGCTCAGCTATGCCTTTGCATATAGCTATAGCGTGGAGGTTTATGCGCAGACTGCATCCCAAACATTGACTCAAACTACAACTGCTCCAACGTCACCAACCAAACCCGTTGAGCGCAAATTTTCGGTCGATACGCTTTATTCCCTGCTCACCGCAGAAATTGCCGGCAGCCGCCAGCAATATGATTTGGCACTCGCCAATTACACCCAGCAAGCGCGCATAACGCGCGACCCACAAGTTGCGGCGCGTGCAACCATGATTGCGCGCTATTTAGGCGCAGCACAAACCGGTTTGGAAATGTCGCTGCTGTGGGCTGAACGCGCCCCCAAAGATAAAGAAGCTCTCGCCAACGCATCGCTCGCATTAATGCAAGCCAATCGTTTGCAAGAAGCCTTTGAAATGTCACGCCGTTTGTATCTGGCCGGTGGCGAACCGCTGTTTCAAAATATCGCCGCCAATGCCGAAGGCCTCACACGCCCGGCGCGCGAGCGCTTGCTGCAAAGTTTTAAAAATTTATTACCTCGCTATGATCGCGACGAACAATTGCTCGTTGGCATTGGCGTGCTCTTGCAGCAGCAACGCAGCTTCGATGAGGCTATGACCTACACGCAAAAAGCACTCGTGCAATTTCCGCGCAGCATTCCCGCTGCAATTCTTGAAGCAAATTTATTGCACGAATTAAAACGCGACCGCGAAGCTATCGCAAAAATGGCCGAGCTCTTGACCTTTTATCCCGACAATATCAGCCTGCGCAATCAATACGCGCGCATACTTACACACTATGATTTAGCGCTGGCACAGCAGCAATTTGCGATTATCGCCAAGCAGCAACCGAAAAATGCTGATGCTGTTTTGTCACTCGGCATAATCGCCATGGAGCGCAAAGATTACAAAGCCGCAGCAAAAGCCTTTGAAAAATTATTGGACGAAGAAGAGCACTCATCAACTGCGCATTATTATTTAGGCCGCCTAGCAGAAGCCCAACAAAATTGGCAGGAAGCAATTTTTAATTATTTACAGGTTGAACGTGGCAACGATTTTTTATCAGCCACTATTAGCTTGCTGGATATTTTTGTTCGTCAGGGCGATTTTATCAGTGCACAACAACACATGAACCGCGTGCGCATTCGTTTCCCCGATCAAGCAGAAAGCTTGTATTTATTGCACTCGCAAGCATTGATCAAACACAACTATTTGACCGAAGGTGAAAAGGTATTGAACGATGCCTTAGTCACCCTACCCAATAGCAGCAAACTACTTTACGCCCGCGCTATTTTGTACATCCAACGCAACCAACGCGCGGATGCAGAGCGTGACTTACGCCATATTTTGCAGTTTGAACCCGACAATGCCGTCGCGCTCAACTCATTGGGCTACTTGTTAACTGACGACAATTTGCGTCATCGCGAAGCAGAGGATTTGCTCACCAAAGCGCATGATCTAAAACCAGACGATCCGGTCATCATCGACAGCCTCGGCTGGCTACATTACCGCCAAGGCAACTATACAGAAGCCATTCGCGAGTTGCGCCAAGCCTATGCCAGCTATCAGGAGCCAGCAGTTGCGGCGCATTTGGGAGAAGTACTCTGGGTGACCGGCGCGCAGGACGAAGCGCGTTCCATCTGGCAACAAGGTATTAGACAAGCGCCGGAAGACACCAATATTCCATCCACAATGAAACGACTTAAAGCCGAATAGAGTTACTGATGAACGCTTTGCCACTGCTATCCTTTGCTCGCAACCCCTTCGTTCGCCTGCTATTTATCTGCTTATTGCTCAGCGGCTGCACCCATAAATTGCCGAAAGCCCCCCTAATAAGCGAAGACTGGCCGAAGCACCAAGCGCAAGTAGAATCGTTTAGCACATGGCAAGCCACAGGCAAGCTTGGCGTTAAAGCGCCCAACGAAGGCGGCAGCATGAGTTTGCGCTGGCAACAAGCGCCAAGTGATTTCACCATAGATTTCACTGGCCCCTTCGGGCAAAACATTTTGGGTATTGCAGGTCAAGCAGGCCAAGTCACCCTAAGCGAACCGGGCAAGGCGCCTATCACCGCCAAAACCGCAGAAGAATTAATTCGCCGCAATACCGGCTGGACAATTCCTGTTGCCCAGCTTGCCTTTTGGGTTCGCGGCCTGCCCGCTCCCACCGCCAAAGTCACTAGTTTCGCACCCAATGCTCAAGGCCTACTGGGCGAGCTGGAGCAATTGGGCTGGAAAGTTAGCTACGGCGAGTACCTCAGCGTTAACACTGGGGTGGATACGCTCGCCATGCCGGGACGAATAGTTGCGGAATTTAAAGATATTCGACTAACCCTAGTCATTCGCGAATGGCACATGGAACCCAGCTTATGAGTCAGACAATGACAAAGACGTTGGAGCTTTTATCGCCCGCCAAACTTAATTTGTTTTTGCACATCACCGGTCGCCGCCCCGATGGTTACCACAATCTGCAAACCCTTTTTCAGCTGCTCGATTACGGCGATACCCTGCGTTTTACCCTGCGCGAGGATGGGCAAATCACCTTGTCGCCGGAAATCCCCGGTGTTGCCTTTGAAGACAACCTGATCATCAAAGCGGTTCGCTCACTCCAAGCACGAACAAACACAAGCTTAGGCGTGGACATTCAACTGGAAAAACGCCTGCCCATGGGCGGTGGAATTGGCGGCGGCAGTAGCAACGCGGCAACGACCTTGGTGGCGCTTAACTATTTGTGGCAGTGCGGTTTAACCAGCACGCAACTACAGCAGCTGGGATTGCGTCTGGGTGCCGATGTTCCGGTGTTCGTAAATGCCCAAACGGCATGGGCGGAAGGTGTCGGTGAAGCACTCCAACCCATTGAAATGCCTAAAAATTGGTTCTTAGTTGTGCAACCTGATTGCCATGTATCCACGCAGCAAATTTTTTCACATAAAGATTTGACAAGAGACTCTCCTGCCATTAAAGTGGCGGCCTT
>JAGKXD010000157.1 GCA_021151525.1 Cellvibrionaceae bacterium
AAATGAAACAAGGGCTTGACAACGTTGTCCACTAGGCATAATGTTGGCTTAACGACAACGTTGTCAGGTTGTTGTCAAAAAAAATGAAGGCCAAAAATTAAGGGGAAAGTCATGTATAACAAGCTTAGCGATGCAATTAAGGCGGCGAACTATTCGTTTGCCTTACGTAAAACAGTAGCCGTAGCAGGTTCTGCTGCAACTTTGGCGTTAATGGGTATGACTGCTCATGTACACGCTCAAGACGCAGATGCGGAAGAAGTGGTTGTGACAGGTATTCGCGCCTCGTTACAACAAAGCCTCGATATCAAACGTAATTCTGATGCAATCGTAGATGCGGTAACCGCTGAAGACGTGGGTAAGTTTCCGGATAAAAACGTTGCTGAATCTTTGCAACGTATTCCAGGTGTAACTATTCAACGTGGTTTCGGTGAAGGTGCTGCTGTATCTATTCGCGGTACTGGTCAAGACTTGACCCTTACTACATTGAACGGCCAAAACGTAGCGTCTACTGGCTGGTTCGTACTTGAGCCTGCTCGTCGTAGCTTTAACTATGAATTGTTGCCTTCTGAATTGGTAGGCAGCTTGGAAGTATACAAATCAACTCAAGCAAACCTTTCTGAAGGTGGCGTAGGTGGTACCGTTGTGGTTCACACTCGCAAGCCATTGGATATGAAGAGTTTGAGCCTCTACGGTTCAGTTGAAGCTCAATCACAATCAGACTCAGGTTCAGTTGATCCAAAAGTATCAGCAATGGGTTCTTGGAAGAACGATGCAGAAACCTTCGGTGCCTTGGCTTCTGTGGTTTACCAAAAACGTCAATTGCAACGTCAAGGTAACGAAGCATTCTGGGAGTGGGGTGCTGGTCCTGTAGCGTTTGAACAAGATCGTCAACGCGAAGCTGAAACCTTAACGTTGCAATTCAAGCCATCCGATAACTTGGATGTAGTATTCAACGCCATCAACATGGAAATGAAAGCCAACAACACCAACTATGCGTTGTGGTTGACTCAAGGCAACACTTCATGGGGCGTTCCAGCAACTGCTGATCAAGAAAAAAATGGCGCTGTAGTTAAAGGCCCATTGAACGTTGCTTACTACCAAGAGCGTCCACGTGAAGCGACCATGAAGTCTAAAGTCTTCGACTTGGCGACAACTTACACTGGCGACAACTACGAAGCTAAAGTGCAAGTAGGTTCAACTCGTTCAAGCGGTGGTACTGACTTCGAAATGGTTGTGAACGATGGCACTGGCGGTACTCCAATCGTAGGCGGTTCTTTCGATTTCTCTAATGGCAAGCAAACTTGGAATCCAGGTAACATCACTCTGTCTACCTACAACCCAGGCACTTTGGAAATGGGTACTGGTTCTGCGTTTAACCGTACGCCGAAGAAAGATGGTGAAGATTATTTGCAAGGCGATATCAAATTTGATGTTGACTTGGGTGCAATCAAAACCATTAGCACTGGTGCTAAATATTCAAGCCACAACACTCAATCAACCCAATGGTTCTTTGATCAAAAAGCTGGCTTCAACCCAGTTATTTCTACTTCATTGGTATCTGACGGTACTATCGACGTAGGTGCTGGCGATTACGTTATTCAGAAGTACGATGCAGACAAGTTGAAAGCATGGGCTAAAGCAAGCATCGTTGGTCAACACGAAGACTTGGGTTCACACTCAGAAATCGATGAAACCAACAAAGCTGCTTACGTAATGGCAACTTTCGAACAAGATGCGTTGAAAGGTAACTTGGGTATTCGTTACATCACTACCGATGCAACCTCTACCTACTACTTGGGTGGTGTTAAAGGTCACACTGATGGTTCTTACAGTGAATTCTTGCCAAGTATCAACACCTCTTACAAGTTGACTGATGAAGTGACTTTGCGTGTATCTGCTGGCCGTGCTGCTGCTCGTCCACAATACAACTTCATGTACGCTAACCCAACGCCAAATGGCACCAACGATGACGTACCAAACAACCAATTCTGGATTGCCGGTAACCCAGCGTTGAAGCCATACATTTCAGATCAATTCGACTTCGGTGTTGAATGGTACTTTGCTGAGAAATCAATGTTGTCTGGTGCGCTCTTCACCAAAGACGTTTCAAACTTCATTTCAAACAGCACAAGAACCAACGTACCAGCGAGCGAAGTACCATTTACTCTGGTTAAACCAGCTGAAGCGGCAATGGGTTGGACTGTTCAGTCTTTCACCAACGGTAAGCAAGCTAAAGCGAGCGGTATTGAACTTCAATACCAACAAGACTTCGGCAATGGCTTCGGTGCTTTGGTGAACTACACTTACACCGATACTGATACCGATAAAGACGCGTTCAAAGATGGCAACGGTATTTTGACCGACAGTTCAAGAAACTCGTACAACGTTACTGGTTACTTCGAAAACGAAACGTTCAGCGTTCGTTTGGCGTATAACTTCCGTAGCGCTTACATGTTGCGTGAAATTGGTTCATACGGTAACCGCTTGCACGATGACTTCGGTAGCTTGGACTTCAGTTCTTCTTGGAACGTAACTGACAACATTACTGTGAAGTTAGATGCGAATAACTTGTTGGCTGCACGCGACAAGCAATTCGGTAACAACGCAGTGCCTGACAGCAAAGACGGTCACGCAAGCGGCTTTACTCAAGACTTCCCAGTGTATGAGTACGAAACTTCTCGCAATGTGAGTTTGGGTGTAAACTTCAAATTCTAATTGAGAAGTTGCAGTAGCAATAAAAGGAGAGGGAGTTAATAGCTCCCTCTTTTTTTTGGCTTTTTTTCGCTAAGAAGGGTGTAATCAAATGGTCGATATAGTGCCAATACAAGCGGACGTACATAGCCGCATAAAAATAAATGACAGCAATATGGCGCATGTAAGTGGCCAGCAAGTTATTCCTATTTTATTTCAAGAATTTTTATCCGCATCCAGAACCTATCCCATCGTGTTTGTAAAAAATGCGGACACCGGAAAATTCCAATCTGTGTGCGTGCTGGGTATTAAGCCCGGCCAAAATAAATTTGTAAAAAACAATCAATGGACAACAGGTTATATACCGCAAATTGCGAAGAATGCACCTTTGTATTTAATCGCCGATGAAGCTTCACAAAATCAATTACATTTGGGAATAGATGAAACCAGTCCGCGTGTTGATTTTGATAAGGGCGAGTTATTGTTTGATGCAGAAGGCAAAGAAACCGCATATCTGCTCGCGCGCAAAAACAATTTGGTTGCCTATTTAGAAAACGAAGCCGTGAGTAAAAATATTCTTGAGCTTCTCGTTGAGATGGATTTATTTGCTCATCAACAACTTTCTGTTCAAGTAGACGGTGAAAGTGTGAGCATTAAAGGTGTTTATATTATCGATGAAGAAAAGCTGAGTCAGCTCGCGGACAATCACGTTTTAACGTTGCATAAAAATGGTTTGTTTGCGCCTATCTACGCGCACCTTATGTCATTGCATCAGCTCAGTTATGTTGCTGCATTCAACGCATAACATGTGAAGTGAAAGTCATGGCTGAGAATTCGAAACATTTAATTAAACATGTAGCCATTGTTGGGGGCGGCACCGCAGGTTGGTTAACGGCCAATCATTTGGCAAAGCGTCTTGAAGCTGCATCTGCAAACGCTATTAAGGTCACCTTGATTGAATCGCCCGATATTCCTACCATTGGTGTCGGTGAGGGAACTGTACCGGCTATTCGTAAAACATTGCAGTATTTTGGTATTAGTGAAGCCGATTTTATTCGTGAGTGCGATGCCACTTTCAAACAAAGTATTAAATTTGTTGATTGGGTTAGAAACCCCGGTAGTCATACTGGGGTTGATTCCTATCACCATTTGTTCGATTTTCCCTGCATTCAACCCTTTGATCTCAGCCCCTACTGGTTATTAAATTCCGCGCAAAATTTAAGTTATGCCGATGCAGTTTCTATCCAAGGCAAAATTTGCGATTTGGGTTTAGGTCCCAAACAAATGGTAGATCCTGAATATGTAGGCACAACTAATTACGCCTACCATTTGGATGCTGCAAAATTTGCGCGCTTGCTTACCAAACACGCGGTCAATAATTTGGGGGTGCAACACTTATTGGCCAATGTGCAACAGGTAGTATTGACTGCGGATGGCAATATCGAAAAGCTTATGACGGATAAAGGTGAAGTTGCCGCCGACTTTTTTGTAGATTGCTCTGGCTTTGGTGCGCTACTCATTGGGCAACATTTAAATGTGGGTTTTATCGATAAGAAATCCATACTCTTTGCAGATTATGCACTCGCTGCGCAAGTTCCTTATAGTTCCGAAAACGCTCCCATTCCCTGCTATACAATTTCAACGGCAAAAGAATCTGGTTGGATATGGGATATAGGTTTAACCACTCGTCGTGGAACGGGTTATGTTTATTCCAGTGCTCACACAAGTCATGAGCGGGCCGAAGAGGTCTTGCGCGATTATTTGGGGCATGAACATGCAGATGTCAGTTGCAGAAAAATTCCCATGAATGTTGGCTATAGAGAAAAGTTTTGGGTAAAAAATTGTGCTGCCATTGGTTTGTCGCAAGGTTTTGTTGAGCCGCTCGAGGCAACCGGGTTGTTAGTTTATGACGCAACGGCACGCATGCTGGCGGATTTATTTCCCGCGTGTTTTGACGAGATTCCAGCGGCTGCAGCACAATTTAATCTGCGTGCCCGCCACGCATGGGACAAAGTGATTGATTTCGTAAAGCTCCATTATTTTATTTCCCAGCGTGATGATAGCGATTTCTGGCGAGACAATCGCGCACCTGCAGCTGCAAGTGAAGAACTGCTAGCGAAGCTGGCTAGCTGGCGCTATCAATTGCCAACGGAATATGATTTCCCGAGTCGTATGGAAATATTTAATTTAGAAAATTATCTCTACGTACTTTACGGCATGAAATACCCAACAGATTTGAGTGGGCGTGCATCGCGTTATGTTGATGGTGTACGTGCGCAAACACTTATGCAAAAAATCCAACAACATGCTATGGCTTCGAGTAGTCAATTGTTGCCTCATCGTGAATTGATTGATCGCATAAAACGTTTTGGTTTACAAAAGTATTAATTGTTTGGTGAATATATGAGTGCGCATTCCTTAAAAAAAATAGCCATAGTGGGCGGTGGGTCGGCGGGATGGATGGCTGCCATTTATCTTAATAAACTTTTAAATCACTCAGTTAAAAATTATCACATCCAAGTTATTGAAAGCCCAGACATTGGCATTATTGGTGTGGGTGAAGCAACAGTGCATAGCATTCGTTTTTTCTTTGCTGCTATGGGATTGGATGAGCGCGAATTGATGACAGAAACCAATGCAACCTTTAAAACGGGCATTATGTTTCGCAATTGGATGCGTCCTGTACGGGGCGAAACACACGAATATTTTCACCCCTTTGAGCAACAGGTATCGGGTAAGGTCATAGATATTAGTAGTTCATGGTTTCTGAATAGGCGCTTTGAACAGGAGCGTTACGATCAAGGCGTATGTTTGAGTTCTCATTTAATTGCTCGCGGTCACTGCCCTAAATCCATGCAGTCCGTTCCTTACCAAGGTGTTGTGCCTTATGGTTACCATCTAGATGCAACATTGCTAGCAAAATTTTTACGCCGTAAAGCAGTGGAGGCGGGGGTTGAACATACTGAGGCAACAGTGTCTGATGTTTTGCTGAGTGAACATGGTGTGCAAGCCGTAATAGCGAATGGCAACCAACATTCAGCAGATTTTTTTATCGATTGCACGGGCTTTCGCGGGCTATTGATTGAAAAATTGCGTGAGAACAATTGGAATTCTTTTGAAGATGCTTTGCCTTGCAATAAAGCAGTTGCTATTCAGCGTGATTTACCAGAGGGCTCTCCTAATCCCTACACTGTAGCCACTGCACTAACTAATGGGTGGGCATGGCAAATTGATTTGGTAAATCGTCAGGGTACTGGTTATGTTTATGACGGCAATCGTTTAACGCGAGAGCAAGCTGAGCAAGAGTTGCGAGAATTTTTGGGTGAAGATGCAAAAATTTTAAAAAGCCTGCATTTGGATATGAAGGTCGGTTGCCGCCAAGAATTTTGGGTAAAAAATTGTGTTGCAGTTGGTTTGGCCGGCGGTTTTATCGAGCCGCTCGAATCTACGGGATTGCATCTTATTAATTTAGGTGTGGGCTTATTAGCAACGCATTTATCGCAAGTTAATCCTCCACAAGCAATTAAGGATTCATACAATCGCTTGATGCGTGGTTTCTATCAAGATTTAAAACAATTTATTGTGCTTCATTATTGTCTAACGAATAGAGACGATACGGAGTTTTGGCGTGAGGCTGGCAAGAAGGCACAGTATTGCCCACAGCTCCAGGAATTATTAGGCGTATGGAAATACAAAATTTGTGAGTTCCACGATTTAGCTGGCAGTTACTCCACAACTTTCACAGATGAAAACTACCGATTTATTCTTTACGGTATGCAACACTATCCTGAATTATCTTTAGCGACAAATCCGGCCGAACAAAGTGCAATAGCTGCGGAGCTGGAGGGCTTGGTCAAGAAGGCACTAATTCACAGTTTGCCTCAACGAGAATATTTACAGCGATTAAAAAATTTGTAACTTTTGCGGGCAATTTTTAGTTCTTGTAAACACAACTTTACAT
>JAGKXD010000158.1 GCA_021151525.1 Cellvibrionaceae bacterium
ATTTATTAAGGTTGCGAGTATGTTGAACGGTAGAATCTTTTTTAAAGGGAACCCTTGGCCGGAAGGTCATCCGATTAAAAAATTTGAGCTAATCGCAAGAGAAATTAACGGCGATGTATGGTTCGCGGTTGAGCTCCAGAGTGAAAATTATTACTCGGAAAGAAATATCGACGATGATGAGAATGCCGAGTCTGCAAGTGATTGGGAGGCGCCCATCGTGTGGGGGAATTTTCATCGGTGCTCAGTGTCCACCGATGAGTCGCAAGGTTTCAAAGTGTGTGCGGTGCCTGATTACAATAAGGAATTTCTTGATGGTTTTGAAGTAGAGGTAGATACCCACATCGATTTTGATGAGCATGAGTGGGATGATTTTACCTTTCGCATTTATTTGCTTGGGCATGACGCCGTAACAAAGCATAAATTCAGATTTGAGCGAATTGACGGCGGGGATCTTTTCAGGGTTAGTTGGACTGGAAAGATTGCGTTGGCCTATGTGGGCGATTATGAATTCAAATATGATTTTTGTGCGGATATCTCAAACGTTGCCTTTCCTACACTAATTCCGGCCTCGTAGCTTTGATTGTCACTTACGGTAGCTGGTTGATTGCAAGCTGCTACCCTCTGCGCCTGCGGCGGTGTGGCAGTACCTAAGCTGAGCTTTAGCCCGAAAAAATTACTGGAGCGTTAAAACTACGATGAAATTTTATGTATTTTTTGTGTTCGCAGCGCTTGGTGTGGGCGTGCAACCCGCATCAGCGAACTATCCCTGCCCAAGTGGCCCTGGGCCCGGTGAACAGCAAATCGGCGTTGGAGGTGGCTCGCATGGCGTTGCCGCCGTTCCTCTGTGCGTGGAAATTAACAGTGGAGGAAGTAACGCTGGTGGTGGGTCTACGGGTTATAGATGCGACGGCTGCAATATTTTTACCGACCCCAATGCTCCGCCCAGTGAAGATGCCATCCGCACTGCTATCGAAAACGAAAAGCAGGCTGCCAGAACTTTAGAAATCCAAAAGAAATTGGCGGAATATGACGCAAAAGAGAAAAAACTGTTGGAAGGGCATCCTGCGCATAAAGCTTACATGCAAGGCGAGTGGAAAATTTTTCAAAGTAAAAAAGATTCCGCGCCCGGCGACAATTGCGTTGCCAGTTGGAGCAAAAAGGGTAGCTCGGTCAGTATTGTTGGGCCCGGTAAGGCATATCAAGGGGGTATGTTGATCTTCTTTAGCACGAACATTCCTCGGCCATTGAACACGCAAACGGTAGCCGTAACCCTTAAGCAGTCGAAATACAAACCGCAGTCGGTGAATGCGTTGAATTTCTCCATTCCGAATATTCAAGCCGGTGCGATCGGCCTCACCGTGCCACACATAGATGCGGCGCTGAATACCATGCTGGATGTAGAGCATTTTGCCGTTGAGATGGATGGTCGTACTGTTGCAGATATTGATTGGACCGGTGGCTTGGCTGCACGAGATAAGTTGAGCCAATGTGTCAGTAAACGTTAGTAGGTGCGCTGAGGTTGCGCACAAGCAAATTAACTAAAGTGATATGAAATACTATGAGCGAAGAAATGGATTCTAAAGAGCTATCCCAAGACGCCAGGATCAAGTTAAGGGTAAATAACTTCTCTTTTATTATGGCTTTCTTAGGCTTTTTAGTTTTAGTGTTTCAGCTTCTCACAAGAATTAGTCCTTTCTTTATAATTCCGGTCGCTATAATTTTCAGCTTTATATTGTGGTACTTCGTCCGAATGCTGAACACGGCGTGTCCATCTTGCAATAAGCCGTTTTTTACAATAGTTTCATTTTGGTTGTATGCGACGTTGAAAATCAAAAAGTGTAGTAAGTGTCGGTATAGCTTGAAAGATTCCTAATTAAATAGGCTTGCCCAACTATTAATGGAGCAATGAATGAGCTATGAACTCCGTACCGAAATTCCAGCGGTAAACGACTACATAGAAATACGCCTCAAGGCTGGGTTATCGAGAAAATCCGAGGAAGCAGCTACTGTGGGTTTGAAAAATAGTATTTTTGGTGTTGTAGTTTATTTCAATAATGTTCCAATTGGCATTGGGCGAATTATCGGTGATGGCGGGTGTTTTTTTGAAATAACCGACATGGCTGTTTTGCCCGAACACCAACATAAAGGTGTAGGAACGCTAATAATGAACGCTCTTGTTGCATGGTTATTGGAAAACGCACCCGTCACAGCTTACGTTAGCCTAATGGCGGATCATGGAACGCCAGAGTTCTACGCGAAATTCGGCTTCACAAAAGCGGAGTTGCCGAAATCATCAGGCATGTACATGCGTATTGTGTAAATGCAGTGTTATTGCAACAGAGTAAATTACAAAAGGCGGCAACCCGCCGCCTTTGCCTCTCTACATCGACACCTGCTTCCTAAGGTGCCCGTCAATCCTGCCCAGCACATATGCAAGGCTGTTAATCGCACGCGGTGGTAATTTTATTTGCTCGTTAACTTGCGCAAACAACAACTCCAATACACACGCCTGGCTCCACAGCTGATAAATCGCATCATCATCCGTTTTGCTCGGCAAGGGCTTGGCGATGGCGGTGAGGAACTTGCCATCGGGCGAATGAATTTCCAGTCGGGATTGTTGGAAATAAGTGTATTGATGTTGATCGAGTGTAATAACGCAGGTAGCGGGGGGAACGAGGGGAGAAGTAACATTATCCATAATAAAAATCTCGTTGAATTGGGTTTTTTAACCGGCCCCATAAGGTGAGATTTATGGGGGCGGACTGAACGGGGTTCTCAACACCGGCCCAAAACCAACACCGGCCCGCCCGAAGGCAGCCCCGCCCAGCCGCCATAACAACAGGCAAAGCTGTAGCAGGACGCAAAGAAACACTTTGCGCCGGTTTTGGATTTTTGCGGGATTGAGAGGCCCGGCCACGGGATTTACCGCAGCGCAGGCAGGTTATGGGATGAAGGTGGTGTTGTCAACGCGAGCCAGTAATAGGCTGTAATTTATGCTGGCGTTGATTATGGCTATGGTCTTTAATTGATTTTTTATTTTATCGTGGGATTCAAAATCAACCCGACGAATAGCTGGTTGCGCCGGTAGGTTTACACGGCCCATGTAAGTTGTGGTGAGCTTGCGAACCGCAACATTATTTAGGAAGGCTTGGCCCAAAGCGGACAATCAACCCAATGAGCGCGACGACCAATTGAGATTGTTTGTACCGCATAACTCCATAATTAATTCGGAGTAAGAATTAACCTTTTGATTTAGAACGAGCTAAATAGATTGAGGTTCATCTACTTTGTTGGAGTTATACGGTGCAACACCAAATTAGTTGAGATAATGATCTTCGGGTTATATAGTCGGTGCAATTTAATAAACTGTTATGTAAAAGGGACTCCCATATGGATTTAGTAACGCAAATAAAAATAATCACACAAATTGTCAGATGCATTCATTTGAAGAAAGTTCTGACAGCTATTGACCCAAGTCCCAAACTAAATTTCTGGCGACTTATGTATGGTGGCTTGCTGGATATATCAGTTTTAGAATGGACGAAGGTATTTGGTTCAAATGCGGAACCATCTCATTGGAAAGGAATTGTTTCTGATCATAAAAAATTTAAAACTGAGCTTTTACAATACGTTAGCTGCACCGAATCTGAATGGGCAAGCTATTGGAATTTGATGAAAGATTATAGAGATGAACATGTTGCTCATCATTCATCTAGCCCAACGGTAACGAATTATCCAACTTTGAATCTGGCGCTAAGGTCTTGCTATTTTTATTACAATTACTTAATAAAAGAGGCCAGAGCTGCTGGGGAAACAAGGTTTCCTAATGATTTGGAAGAGTACAGCAAAAAATTTGCAGACCAATCAACAAATATTGCAAAGGCAGCTATATTTGCAACGTCCGAATTTCAAGAATTGGTTTTCTAACATAAACATAACAAGCGGTTGCAGCGCTTCGCGCTTACGCTCGACGTTATGTAGGGGGAACGCATGAGAAATCCACCCGCCGAAATTGACGGAGCCAAGGTCTTAGAATGGGCTTGGTCTGGAGAAAAACCCTTCGGTATTATTGCTTGTGGTTCAACTGAGCCACCGATAGAAATATATGACTTAGCAATTTGCCAATACGCAACATCTGAAAAAATCTATCGTTTCAGCTGCAATGAAAGCTGGGAAGTTGAGCAAGATTCAAGTTACGTGTCTATAACTGAAGCAAAAAATAATCTACCGTATCAATATCAAGAAGTTGAAGCATTTTGGGTTAAGCTCTAAGTTTGTTATTGGAAATATAGGCTCATTTACTTCCTTTTGAGGAAATGAGTTTGCGAAAATCAAAATACATAACAAATCGTTGCAGCACGCGCGCTTCGCGCACTCGACAGTTTGTAAGCCGCCATTTTGTGGTTTTGCTTCGCAAAAGTATTCCACAAAAAACCAACTTACAAACTGCGGCTGAACTTAGCGTTATAAAGGCATATATGAAGAAAGTATTGTTTTTAACAATAGCATTTTTAATTGCTGGGTGTGCTAAAACTTCGCACACGCCCGATCTCTCATCCTCTATAAAAATCAAGGATCGAGAAATTAAAATTTCAGAGCCAATTCTGTATATTGCAGAAGAGCCTCTATTTGAAAAAGTAGTTAAAAACGAAAAAATCAGCTTGAAAGAAGCTCCTTTTGAAGAGTCATATTTCGTTTGTGGCGGGGTATTTCCTGCGGAACAAGACACAGCGGAGCTGCTAAAAAATGCCAAAACCGTATTAGTGTTGAAGGGGAGCTATGAAAAGTGGACTCCCATAGAAGGAAAATTTAAGAAATATATTGTTTTTAAACTGCAATAATTTATAACAACTCGCGCCAGGCTCGCACACTTCGTGTGCTGGACAGTTTGTAAGTTGCGCCTGCGCTCAACGTTAGAACTTCAGAATATGGAAAGACCACCAATATATTTAAAATCAAAATTCGTCTCACATCCTAGCGAGTTATTCACGTTTCTTCGCAATTCAATTATTTGGGACGAACGTATGAGAGCGAGAAAAACAGCTAGCTTTGGCGTTTCCTATGATTACTCGCAAATATCTTATGAACAAGTAAAAATGCTGCCTGAATTAGAAACTGTTTGTGGGCTTATTGAACTAGAGCTTGGTTTTCGTCCCAATAATTGTCTTCTAAATTATTATCTTGATGGCAACTCTTCAATGGGTTTTCATTCTGACTCTAGTCAGGAATTGGCAAAAGGCACTGGTGTAGCAATTGTTTCTCTCGGGGCTGTGCGTGAAATAGCATATCGTTCAAAGCTGGAACCGGTTGTAGAGTTTTTCTACCCGTTAGAGAATGGTTCATTGCTTTATATGTCACAAGAAATGCAAGAGTTTTGGCTTCATGCAATACCTAAAGTTGGTACTAGTGGTGAGCGTATCAGTTTAACTTTCCGTCAAATTATCAAATAGTTCTAACACAGCAACACGCCGCTGCGCGGCTGAATAGTTTGTAGTACGAAATGGACAAAACGACTTTGGCGCTAGCCTACGAAATCTACCATTGTATTTTTCGCGTACTTTTTTATTTATAACCCAAATGAGTGAAACAAATGTTGTGGATAATATTGTTGGTTTTTGGTTTACCGCTATTTTTAGTTATAAAGAAAATTCATAGTGACAAAAGGCAACGCGAAGGTAGGTTGTCTCAAATACAGAAACGACTGGAAGAAAAGTCGAAGGAATCTTAACCATAGCAACCTAGCGTGATTCGCCGCAGCCATTTTTATTATTAATTTTCCGCTGGCGATTAAAAGTAAGTTAAGTATTAATTTTTAGCATGTAAATGGATCTCTACATATATTCCCAAAAAAAAACAAACACAACCTCAGACAGATTCTTTAAAGATAAGGTTAAGGAGTAAGACATGTTAAAGAAATTTATTTTGTAGTATTGCATCACGCAGTTGGACCAGACACTTTGACCTAGTGGTTTAGATATTTCTACGAGAAAGTAGTAAACAAGATATACAACCTTGTACTTTGGCTAAACTTGCTATGATGGAGAATCAATGAAATTTTCAATTTCGATACTTTTTATGGTGCTTACCGTAATTTTTAACCTTGGATGCTCTAGCTCTTCTAAAATGAAACAACCTTCGAGCTTCGGAAAATTGTTGGGCTATGAAGGGTGTAAAATTTTTGGCCCATTGAGCAGCGAAAATGCTTATGCCATCGCCAAGAATCAAGACATTAAATTACCTAATCAAGAACTAGACGCTATGCTTAATGAAAAATCCGGCGCTGACGTATATTTCTTCCACTGCGTCCTGTTTCCCCAAGAAACGGACGTCTTTGCCGACGCTGGTTACCGAGGCGCCGACAAGCGGCCTGACGCCAATGAAGATGTGCAGTGGCATGTGGCCATGCGCCCGGGCTTGCGCAAGTTGCTGGACAAGGCTGATCCCATGGATGCGCTGACCGATCAGGTTGAGCGCATCAAGGCCAGCATCCGCGCCAAAGTGGAGCACCCGTTCCGTGTGATCAAGCGCCAGTTCGGCCATGTGAAGGTGCGCTACCGCGGCCTGGCCAAGAACACGGCGCA
>JAGKXD010000159.1 GCA_021151525.1 Cellvibrionaceae bacterium
CCTTTATACAGACATCAAATCAACTTCTTTAGCAGCCAAGGCTTTATCGACTTCTGCAATAAATTTATCCGTAATTTTTTGGATATCGTCCTGCGCTTTACGATCATCGTCTTCGCCGATGGCTTTATCTTTTAACAAAGCCTTCACATCATTCAACACATCGCGACGCACGTTGCGCACAGCAACACGACCGTTTTCTGCTTCAGCACGCGCCTGCTTGATAAAGTTTTTACGCGTTTCTTCAGTCAACATAGGCAGTGGAATACGAATCAAACCGCCGTTAGTCGATGGGTTCAAACCCAAATCTGATTTCATAATCGCCTTTTCAATTTCAGGCACCAAGTTGCGCTCCCAGGGACTAACGGAAAGCGTGCGCGCATCTTCAACGTTAATATTCGCTACTTGACTCAGCGGTGTAGGCGTACCGTAGTAAGACACCATGATGCCGTCGAGCAAACTTGGGTGCGCACGGCCAGTACGAATTTTATTGAAGTTAACGCCCAGCGCTTCAACAGCTTTCTTCATGCGCGACTCTGCGTCTTTTTTAATGTCATTAATCATTCGCTTTTTCCTCTTCGATCAAAGTGCCTTCGTTGCTACCTACGACAATATTCAACAAAGCCCCAGTTTTATTCATACGGAACACACGCACAGGCATATCGTGTTCGCGGCACAAACAGATGGCCGTCAAATCCATTACGCCTAATTTTTTATCCAACACTTCGTCGTAAGACAGGCGATCATATTTGGTCGCGTTTGGATCTTTTTTCGGATCAGCGCTATACACGCCATCTACTTTTGTTGCTTTCAAAACGATGTCTGCATCCACTTCAATACCGCGCAAGCAAGCAGCGGAATCTGTAGTGAAGAATGGGTTGCCAGTACCGGCAGAGAAAATCACCACTTCACCCATACCCAGAAAGCGCACAGCGCGACGGCGATCGTAGTGTTCAACAATACCACTCATGGGAATTGCCGACATTACGCGGGAAGAAATGTTTGAGCGCTCGAGTGCATCACGCATGGCCAAGGCATTCATTACGGTGGCAAGCATACCCATGTGGTCGCCAGTAACGCGATCCAAACCTGCCGC
Organism: Cellvibrionaceae bacterium; assembly: GCA_021151525.1. Classification (GTDB taxonomy): domain Bacteria; phylum Pseudomonadota; class Gammaproteobacteria; order Pseudomonadales; family Cellvibrionaceae; genus Cellvibrio. Next base: position 1,094 of record JAGKXD010000159.1, read on the forward strand.
GCTCAATTGCGAGCCACGGAACAGATTGCCGCCCCCAATCACCAAGCCTACTTGTACGCCTATACCCACCAACTGACCAATTTCCAACGCCATTTTGTCGAGCACTTTAGGGTCGATACCGAAGCCCTCAGTACCCATTAATTCCTCACCACTCAACTTCAACAAGATGCGCTTGTACTTTTTATCCCTTGGGCCAGACATAAAGACTCTCCAAACAATGAGTTAGCTAGTAGCTCCGGGCGTTGCGAGCAATCCGACCAGAGTGCAAAAAAATCGGCGCAGTTTACCAGAAATTTCTTCGCTTAGTTGCCTCTGGTAACGCTAAGCATGCATTTGCTTGCGGATTTTCTCTGACTCTCAATTCGCCGGAAGGCCCGCCTTTGGTGCGCCTGTACGCAAATCCGTAAAGTTTTTTTGCCTATGGCGACGAGGAGGAGTAAGTTCTCCGCCCGTGAGATTGGTCAAAATAACTACACATTCCAAAACTGTTTATTACCTTGGGCACAAGCCAAGGTAACTATCAACTGTTGGCGCAGACGGGCTTTAGCCTCAAGGCGTACAACCCAGCTTTAGCGGTACATCCTTTGGAGCCAGTATGGGGGCCCATCCCAGAGCAAGCTTCAAAAGGTACCGGTTTCATTTGCGTTTGATATTGCTTAACACGTGCTTTTGCGAGCGTTTACCTGCCCAGCTTTTCTCCATGGCTGGCTTGCCTATGCGCGCAAACAATTCCTGCGACCAAGCTGACCTAAAACCGCGCCGGAATACACGTCTGTTCACAAACCCGCGATGCGACTTGCATCGATTAATAACGCCAATAACGAGGATTACAACGTGAAACCCCTAAAATCGATATTTAGTTTATCCCTAAGTGCCTGCACCAGCCTCGCGCTGCTCAGCGCCTCAAATACCTATGCGGAAACCTTTAACTACGGTGAAGCCCTGCAAAAATCCATTTATTTTTATGAGGCCCAACAAGCAGGCCCCAAGCCCGCAACCAACCGCGTACCCTGGCGCGCCGATGCCACCCCCACCGACGGCAGTGATGTAGGCGTAGACCTGCGCGGCGGCTGGTTTGACGCAGGCGACCATGTGAAATTTGGCTTCCCTATGGCAGGTGCAACAACCATGCTCGCGTGGGGCGTAGTCGATTACCGCAGCGCCTATGCTGACTCCGGACAACTGACCTACATCCTCAACAACCTGCGCTTTGTTAACGACTATTTTATCAAAGCCCACTCCGCGCCCAATGAGCTCTATGGCCAAGTTGGCGTAGGCTCGCAAGACCACACCTTTTGGGGGCCAGCAGAGGTTTTGCATTACAAAATCCCGGCTTCGCGCGTATCCATGAAGATCAACCTCACCTGCCCAGGCGTGGATTTGGCGGCGGAAACAGCAGCAGCCATGGCGTCATCCTCCATCGCCTTTAAGCCAAGCGATGCCACTTATGCAGCGACCTTGCTGACCCATGCAAAACAATTATTCGATTTTGCGGAGGCCACCAAAGGCACCAACGGTTCCGAAAACGGCTATTCCAACTGCATCAAGGACTCCCAAGCCTTTTACAACTCCAACTACGGTGTTTACTGGGATGAGTTAGCGTGGGGCGCGATTTGGCTCTGGCGCGCCACCGGCGATGCCTCCTATCTAGCCAAAGCTAAAACCTACTACGACAAAATGGGCACTGAAAACCAAAGCACCACGCCGGTTTTCAAATGGGCGCAAAGTTGGAATGACAAGGTCTACGGCGTGTATGCGCTTATGGCCGGCTTGGTGGGCGATGCCCGCTACCACGCCGACATCCAACGCCATTTGGACTACTGGAGCGTGGGCGCAGGTAAGCGCACACCGGGCGGGATTATTGTGGTGGATTCATCGGGCTGGGGCGTGAACCGCTATGCCGCCAACACCGCGCTGCTCGCACTTTTCTACGCCGATAAACTCGGCACCACCAATCCGCTTTACAGCCGCTACCACGATTTCGGCAAGAAGCAGATTGACTACATTCTGGGCGATAACCCCGCTAATCGCAGTTACGTGGTTGGCTTCGGCAAGGATTACCCTATCAATGTGCATCACCGCACCTCCCATGGTTCATGGGCGGATGATATGAAAACCCCAGCGCAGCAACGCCATGTGCTTTACGGCGCAGTTGTGGGCGGCCCAGCGGCTGATACTGACTATGTAGAAGATCGCGGCAATTATGTATTGAACGAAGTGGCGACCGACTACAACGCCGGCTTTACCAGTGCTACCGCCATCCTCTTCGGTCAATACGGCGGCCCTGCCCTGCCAGACTCGCAATTCCCGCCCGCAGAATCACCCAAACCAGATGAGTATTTAGTCGGCGCTAAAGTGAATTCATCAGGCCCACGCCATATCGAAATCAAAGCGGTTATCCAAAACCATTCGACTACACCTGCAAAAGGTCGCACGGATTTGTATATTCGCTATTTCTACGATTTGAGCGAGGCTTTCGCCGCGGGTTACAAGGTGAGCGACTTGAGCGTTACTTCTGGCTATTCGCAAGCGTCAGATATTTCACAACTCAAGCAATGGTCGGGCAGTATTTACTACGTGGAAATCGCGTTTGCGAAAGATGTCATTTTCCCCGGCGGCCAGTCTGAGCATCGCCGCGAAGTGCAATTCCGCGTTTCCCTGCCCACCACCTCAACTCTCGCCGAGTGGGACAATAGCAACGATCCATCGTGGGATCCGGCCTATGCCACCACCGAAAACTACGGCCTCACCACCAACAAAATTGCGATTTACGGCAGCGAAGGTTTGATTTCAGGCATCGAGCCAGCGCGCAACACCAGCTCTGCATCCTCGGTTTCTAGCAGCAAATCATCCGTGGCGAGCAGTTCGTCAGTATCGAGTAGCAAGTCTTCAGTGGCGTCTAGCGTGGCGACTTCAAGCAGCAGTTCATCCAGCAAATCGTCTGTTGCTTCGAGCTCATCCAGCAGTGTTGCCAGCTCTAGCTCATCGTCCGTAATTTCCGGGCAACAATGTAACTGGTACGGAACCCTCTACCCACTATGCGCAACTACCACCAGTGGCTGGGGTTATGAGAATGGCAAAAGTTGTATTGCGGCGAGCACCTGTGCTGCGCAACCAGCGCCTTACGGCATTGTGGGAAGCTCAAGCAGTGCAGCAACCAGCTCAAGCTCGGTTTCAAGCGTAAAATCCAGCAGCTCGATTGCATCCTCAGTGAGCTCAAGCGCTAAATCCAGTAGCTCGGTTGTTTCATCTTCAAGCTCTTTCGCATCCTCAACAAGCTCTGTGGCTTCATCGGCAAGTTCTAAATCAAGTGCAGCTTCATCCAGTTCATCAAGCAGCGCAACAGCGAGTAAATGCCAATACATTCTTAGCAACGAATGGAACACCGGCTTCACCGCCACCATTCGCGTAACCAACAATGGCACCACAGCTATCAATGGCTGGACAATTGGCTGGAGCTATTCAGATGGATCTGTTGTTACCAGCTCATGGAATGCAAGCGTCACCGGCACCAATCCCTATAGCGCCACCAACATCAGCTGGAACGGCACCATCCAGCCCGGCCAATCAGCTGAATTTGGTTTGCAAGGCAACAAAGGAACAAGTGCAAACGCACAAATACCTGCAGTAACGGGTAGTGTGTGTAATTGATTATTGTTGAAGTCGCGTTTTAATTTTCTAAAACGCGATAAAACAAAAACCCGCGCAAGTTGCCCTGCGCGGGTTTTTATTTTTCCAAGCGGAAAAATTTGAGCTTTAGCAACCGCTAATTATTGCGCTTTAGTAGCAGCAACTTGAGCAGCAACTTCAGCAGCGAAGTCTACTACTTCTTTCTCGATGCCTTGGCCTACTTCCAAACGCACAAAGCTCTTAACAGTTGCACCTGCAGTTTTAGCGTATTGAGCAACGGTCAGCTCTGGGTTCTTAACGAAAGGCTGGTCAACCAAGCTGCTTTCTTTCAAGAACTTACCGATACGGCCAACAATCATCTTCTCAACGATTTCAGCTGGTTTGCCAGCCATGTCTGGTTGAGCACGAATGATTTCTTTTTCTTTCTCAACAACTTCTGGAGACATTTGGTCAGAGCTTACAACCACTGGGTTAACAGCAGCTACGTGCATAGCGATGTCTTTACCTACTTCGTCGTTACCGCCTTCCAATTGAACCAATACCGCGATACGGCTGTTCAAGTGCAAGTAGCCGCTCACAACGCCACCTTCAACGAGGCTAACGCGACGAACACTGATTTTCTCACCGATTTTTTGAACCAATGCTTCACGCGCAGTTTCCAATTCGCCAGCAGTCAATGCAGCTACGTCGGTTTGCTTGGTGGTGAATGCTTTGTCCAATACTTGGTTTACGAAAGCAAGGAAGCCAGCGTCACGTGCAACGAAGTCAGTTTCAGAGTTAACTTCTACGGCTACAGCGTAGCTGTTATCAGCAGCAACTTTAACGGCTACAACGCCGTCAGCAGCAGTGCGGCCTTCTTTCTTAGCGGCTTTCAAGCCAGATACTTTACGCAGGTTTTCAATCGCCAAATCTACGTCGCCGTCCGCTTCGCCCAAGGCTTTTTTACATTCCATCATGCCCAAACCAGTACGGTCGCGCAGTTCTTTTACCAATGCAGGAGTAACAGCTGCCATGATTATTTCCTCTTTAAAGTTACAGATTCTGTGATACAAAAAGGGGGCAATGCCCCCTTCTTACGTTTAGCGACTAGCTAGGGCTGAAATTATTCAGCGCTACCTTCAGCAGCTACGTACTCATCTTTGTTTGGTACTGAAGATGCAGATTTAGAACCTTCCAAACATGCATCAGCAACAGCTTGTGCGTACAACTTGATTGCACGGATGGCGTCGTCGTTACCTGGGATAACATAGTCAACACCTTCTGGGTTGCTGTTGGTATCCACTACACCAATTACTGGAATACCCAGCTTGTTAGCTTCTTGAATGGCGATACGCTCGTGGTCAACGTCGATGATAAACAATGCATCTGGCAAACCATTGATGTTCTTGATACCACCAATTGAACGCTCAAGCTTTTCCATGTCACGAGTGCGCATTAAAGCTTCTTTTTTGGTCAATTTAGTGAAAGTACCATCTTGGCTTTGAGTAGTCAGTTCTTGCAAACGACGGATAGAAGCGCGGATGGTTTTGTAGTTGGTCAACATACCACCTAACCAACGGTGGCTAACGAATGGTTGACCAGCGCGTTCAGCTTGTTCTTTAACAGTTTTTTGCGCAGCGCGCTTGGTGCCTACGAAAAGAATCTTTTTCTTTTGTGACGCCATTTGTTGGATCAACGCCAAAGCTTCGTTAAAAGCTGGAACAGTGTGTTCGAGGTTGATGATGTGAATCTTGTTACGCGCACCGAAGATGTATTTGCCCATCTTTGGGTTCCAGTAACGGGTTTGGTGACCGAAGTGGACACCGGCAGACAACATGTCGCGC
>JAGKXD010000160.1 GCA_021151525.1 Cellvibrionaceae bacterium
ATATACATCTCCTTGAAATTTAATTTAAAAACTTTTTCCATTATTACTTTTGAATCAAGGAGTCTGCCCCCTTGATCGCGAGCTTTCCGTGTTTGAGGTAATACTCGATGCGATAGTGATTTTCACCTGCGGGAACTACCACGCAAACTTAGCCGTTTTTTAAGGGGCGTTGGGCTGGGGGCATACAATTAGTGAAAGAAACAATACCAGTAGAGAAAATACTTTTGGTGTGATCAATATTTTCACAGCAACATTTGCCATTCGCGCTTTTTTGCAGCGTTTATCACTGCATCAAAATCTGGAATTACCTCACGCGTTTTTTTCATCACTTGATAGAGTTCATCTGGAAGCTCAATTGTTTCAATAGGTTCGGGAAGCCTATCAAATGGCGGCTCTGTTAAGCGGTGTTTTATTTCCGGATTAGCAAGCCCACGCCACTCGCGCAAGCGCATAATAAAATGCAGATCAATTGGATACTGTTCCGCGTGCGCCGCAAAATCTCTACTGCCGTCTTTATTATTGCGACTGGCGGTGAAAGTATGGCGATTGGCAAGCTGAATAAGTAGAGAATGAATCAGCCCCATATCTTCCGTGTCCCAGTGTTGCCACAATTCAGCAAACAAAGGTTCTTCTGCAAACAGATTAACTGACCAAGGCATATTTTCACCTTCCCAATCTCGCGGTGGTATTCCAATAAACTTCTCGGCAAGCCGGATCATAAACATAGGTGCGAGCGGCTTTTCCGTACCACTGACCGCACCAACATCAAATTGATCTAACACAAAACCAATACAATCATTAAATACTTTTTTATTAGCAAATACCGCCACAAAAGCAACCAGATGACCCGCAAAAAAAATATTCGTTGGTGCCATCGGGGTATCGTTCCTGCCTTGAGCTTTAAGCTTTTCCTTTTGACGCTCATAGTTATAAAAATTTAACTTTTCTGAGAAAAGCAATGTAACTAGCGAACAGCCGATCTCTTTATATTTTAATTTTTTTTCTAAAATACTTAACGCAAATAAGTACCGCAAATCAACCAAGGTTAAACGATGAAGACTAAGCATAATATTAGCAAAACTGTAATACTCACCATCTTTCGCAATAAAGTCATTAATAAAAATTTCAAGCTCTTTATATTCACCATCAGAAACAATGTTGTCTCGTGCTCTTTGCCACTCCGCAGCATAGGCTTTTCTTTTTCGAAACTTTGGTGCCATTTCATTGTAGTTCATATTTACATTCACCATACATTAATAATGGCATCTAATCCCTCGACACTTGAAGAGTTGAATTTTGGTACTTCAACCTGAACCCAAATACCTTTTACAGGCGCAGTATCCACACGCCGAAGCATCTCTAACTCTCGCAGCATATTACGCGATTCTGAATCTGCGCTGTCATATCTACCTGCCTTATAATCAGTGATCCATTTATCCAATCGATCAGTTGCGTTTCCTGTAGGTGCTTTTGCTGCATCGGCACCATGCACAGATGATTTTGCTTCTGCCAAGTAAATGGTGGCAGGATTAGTAGATCTATCAATATAAACACCATCGGGACCATGGCCACTTAGATTTTGAATCGCTTTAAATTCAACTCCGGTAGTACCCTTAAGTACATCAACCATGGCTTTTTCACCTAATTTGCCATCGTTGTATTTGATAAATTCTCCATCCTTATAATGGCTGTAATTTCCCATTACCTTGACTCGTTTTGAGCCACCCTGAGCCGCACTATAAAAATCACCTATCGATTTGTAGACTGGATGAATCCTACCGGGGCCAACCGTAAAATCAGGCTGCTGCTCATTTCTTTCATATGCATTTCTTATTACTGGATCACCATTTCTACCAGTAATTGGAGAACGAAGGCCCGAAATATTATCAATAAGCCAACCGAATCCATCCACAGCCTCATTCATTCCATACCCAACAGCATCAATATCTATTGGATTTTCAATCGCTTCATTATATCCATCAACTACATACTGATAATCTCTGTTAAGAGTAAATGCAATTCCTGCCCTGGACATAAAGTTAGTTAGCGAAGGCATATCTTCTGGTAACAGTTTTGCCACTCCTATCTGGGCACTCGTTACCAAGGCTGTTTTTATAGGCCCTCCTGATGCAGCCGCCATCAAAAACGACACCGCAGCACGTTCCCCAGGTGTAAGAGTATTTACAAGTTTATTTGTTGCTCCCATAAAATTGTAAACAGATAAAGCAACATCGCCATAAGGCCGGTCAACGACCAATACTTCCAGATTCAACGATTCCCAATCACTATCGCCCCAATTTGTGTCATAAGTTCCCTGAGCCCTTTTGCTTACAAGATCCTCATACATTTTTCCATCGCCAGTAAAAGCAGCATCGTACTGTCCTGCGCTCCTAAAAATACCAGCATCTCTTGCTTTCTGTAGCAAACTGTCCTGTATGTCTTTTGGTACGCCGTTTTCTTCCATATGAAGGCGCGCGTCTTCTTCATAGACATTAGCCTTTCGTTCGGCAAAAGTAGCCCCAGGTGCATGCTCCGCGCGAGCATTTAGAATTTCATTAAACTCCACCAGGCTTGCATAACGATATGCGTTGCTTTGCGCAACACGGACTCCCGCATCTGCAGCAGAATTAACATCCCCGCCTAACGCAAAAGCAAACAACCCTGATACCAAACGACTGATATCAGCTCCATTGGCTTTTAAAAAAGTGATCTGATCATTAATGCTCTGAACCGATCCTTCCCCCTCAAGCGCATCGGCAATAGTTTGATCCAAATCTGCTTTTAGAGCATCCGCCATTACTTGTGAAATAACGGCACCTCCTGCTCCGGAAGCACATGCATTTTCGATATCCGTATCCTGGATCTTTTCTGTCACAGATGACGCAGCGCAACCAAGCGCAGCATGAGCAATATATTTTCCAGCCTCCCCTAAACTGGAAGTCTCTGATATTTTTCCAGCTAATTTATTGCCAATAGAGTTAACTGCAGACATTGCCAAAGCACTGTTAAATGCTTTTAGATAATCCTTCGAGTTGCCACCGTTAATAGAAACAGAAATTCCAGATCTTAACGCAGAGTCAATCACAACATTTCCGGCTTGGCTTGCTAGAGACACGAATACCGAGCTACCAGAATCGACCGGGAAAACTTGCACCCCTTCACTAGGTAAAACACCTGCAGTTACCATTGATACAGCCAAGGATTTAATACTTTCGTTGCTATCCATTGCGTTCAGCGTTTCACGCAAATTATTTCCCGCAGCCAGACTCTGTGCCGCTTGAGTAGTCAATGTCAGGGCTCCAGCCGCCATTGCTGACCCTAAGGCTGCTGCTGCAGTAGCCCCAAGAACACCTTGTGTTGCACTAATAACTGCTGTCTTGATAGCGCCTAACATTCCCAACCCTGCTCCACCTGTAGCGATAGCAACTGCTATAGCGATAATCGCCATGGCTGCAGGGCTTAGATTTGTTTTTGTTTTTCTGATCTCTTTGTGGATTTCCTCGACCTCTTCCCAGTTGAGTTTTGAGCCAGCCTCAGCTAATGCCTTATCATAGAGATCCGCCATCCATTTCATTTCTGGTATTTGGCGGAACTCTTCAATTTGCTCTTTTAGTGTGGCACCTTCCTTACCGGTATATTCCACATTAATTCCATATTTAGCTTGAACCTCCAACCCACCAATAATTGCATTCTGGATATTGTTTTCGTGAATTACATCTTCCGTGCGGGTTTTGATTGTCCATGTGCCTTTGCGTACAGTCTGCAAATGGAATTCTTCAAGTTCTTTTGTCATTAGCAAATGAACTTTTCCATTTTTAGCATTGACCTGAGCCCCCCCGGCACTGGTAATTTCTGTTGCCCTGAGAGTTACATCGCCAAAATCAGAATCCAGTAATACACCTTTACCGGCTTTTAAAATTGCACGAACAGCTTCGGTGCGAAACTCGGATGATGTTCCGGTCGTTTTGCCCTTACGATCCACCTTTTGAATTTGAGTTTGCTCAAGTTCGTCAATAATGTGAATGCCATTTTTGGCAAGTAACTCAATACCTCCACTGGTACTAATCAATTCCGATGCAGTGATATTAATTACACCACCCGCAATCAAACTGAGCGTGTCTTCTGCCGCAAGGCGGGACATTAATAAATCTGTGGTGGATTTATTGATTTCCCAGTGGCCACTTTGGGATTGACCGGAGCTACCAGTTTGTACGGGTAGTATGTTGATATCGTTCTCAGCACTGAGAGTTAGCGTTCCCTCAGTAGAAACAGCAGATGCCCCTTCAAACGTAATTCCATCCGCAGCAGTAACCTCTATGCTGGCCCCTGTAATTTTGGCTACACGACCAATTTTGGTTCCTTCACCATTTTTATCTTTGTAGGGAACAACGAGGGTTTTATTGTAAAAATTATCTGCAACGATTTTTAAATTGCCCGTTGCACTAAATACACCACCCAGGTTGGCGATGGTTCCCGAGCTTGACAGCGTAATATTACCCAGCGCCTGAATATTGCCACCATTATTGATAATCCCATTCACACCAGTAATGGTGTTGTTGCCGCCAGTTAATAAAACATCTTCACTTAATGTAAGGCCAGCAAATTTAGTGTCACCGAATAAATTGATGTCATGACCATCAACTTTACTTTCCATAGTTGCTTGCGAAAGGTGCACCACTGGAACCAATACAGTTACATCACCATTACTAGTTGAAATAGTCCGTACTTCCGGCCAAATCATATCGGCAGCAACAGAAGCATTCGCTGCTAATGGTGTACCCATTGGTATTTTGTTGTTACCTGTTCCACCATAGGTTTTACCATTTACATACAGCTCATTAATTTTCTGAGCCTCAGCGGCATATACGGTTAACGGCGCAATGGATTCTTGTAACAAGAAACGGCCAAGCAAAGCCTTGATCTGGCTGCGAATCAAACGGGTTTGTACAAAAGTGTCACCCACCATTTTAATAACTGGCGAATCACTAACCTGGTTGTAGTCACGGTAAAAATCCAGCAGGTTTGTGGTGGGTTGAGGTTCTTGATAGATGTAATACGCGCCTTCGTAGGCCTCATCTGCCGCTGTTTTTTCTACCCGACTAAACAACCCACTTTCTAATTGCAGTTGCAATTGGCGATTGAACTCTGCTTGTGTCCCCCAAGCAGTAGCAGCAAGTGCTACAGTGGGAACGCAAATTTGCAGCAACATTACCGCCACCATAAATGCGGCAGTAATGCGTTGTTTCAGCGAAATATAAGATTTAAATTTTTTACGTTTCATTTTATTCAGTATCATTTTGTGATCCTCCGTGATTATTGTGCAACCCTGGATTTCCAGCTGTTGTAGCGGGAAATCATGGAGTTTAGTTCGTAAGGTAGGTTGCTCACTCTGGCGGCAACCAACTCAGATACTGCTTTCTTTAGCGCGTAACTATTACCAGGACAGCTTACAGGTGCTTTAGATATGAAATAGGCTCGGGTAACAACAGACAGACCATCCGGCGATAAATTCACATCGACTTTTTCCTCGCAATAATCTGGCACTTGGTGCAAATATTTACGAGCTCGCTGCTCAGCCATGTAATCATTAATGACTTGCTCACGAATATTTTTAAGCACTTCGTGGTTGCTAGCATTAAAGAAAACCCCTGGTGCATCCAGTCGACCAGCAACAGCAAACAAGGTGTTATCCAGAACAGGGTCGAAATATTGCCCCTCAGGCTTATTTTCCCGGTTATAACTGCCGTACTCACAAATCACCTCCGGTTCATAGTCATAACCATTCCAGTAGGATGTTTCAACACATTCATCCAACACAGTACGCGTGGTGCTAGTTGTCTCATAAGCCAACTTGTCGAGCTTGACCCCAAGAGTAGTGAGTTTTCCAATACCAAAAAGGTTGACTGTGCTGTAAATATCCACAAATCCAGCGTTATTTAATAGGCCTGCATTTGGGTTATTGGTATCGGTACCAAATTGCATATGCACTGGTGCGAAGGAATAAATAAGCCCTGGAGGAGAGTAGAAACCATAGCGCGCTTTAACTCCCTTAATACTTGATGTTGTGGTCGTGGTTGCACCTGAGTTTTGCTCTTCCACTTGTTTGGTTTCATCCACTGACTCCAAAACGGTATACGAATAGTAACGTTCGTTGCGCACCTGCGGTGACTGGATAATTAAAGAGGGCAACAAGGAAAACTCGCTGACACCCAAGTTCGCCGAACTATTCAGCACATACTTCGGTGCAACCAATATAAGTTTCTTGAGCGCCTGGATTTGAACATCATCCGCATGCGCTTGCGCATCGCGCGAAACACGGGCATGAACTTCTTCATCCGAACCTAATTTGATTGGCTCCATATAGGGGTTTATGTTTTCAATCGAGGTCTTGGCCTCGAGCTTTATTTCCATACCCTGAATAACTGCCGCAGGAGCCAGGTAAGGCTTGATATCAGATACAGGTAATACCGTCAAAGTACTAATCGTCTGCGTATCATGCCCTACAGGAAGAATGGGTTCTTGTTCCCTGGCAGGATCATCAAA
>JAGKXD010000009.1 GCA_021151525.1 Cellvibrionaceae bacterium
TTTATAGATGTAAAAAAGAATACTGAGTGAATACGGAATATTCGCTATGGTTTCAACTATTGAATAGGTATAAATGGCTAGCTTGCGAAAAATTTTGCCGATAATACGCGGGGTTTTGATCGCATTTAATTTATTTTGAAAAATTAACCTATGTTTGTAGGTAAGATATTTCCTTAAAAAAACCAATTTTACGCCATCAGAAACATGGTGCTCAATATCACTCAAGTCTGTAGAAGTCATTATAGTAGTATTGTACTTTTCCTCGCTCAGGTGATTCGCCAAGCGTGCAGCAACAATAAAAGAGCCACCAAAAGCGAGCCCCTGATCTATGAAAAGTAGATTTTTCTTTTTCATTGAGTGCGAATCTCGCTCATATGCTGACTAGGTTTTTTCCTAAAAAAACTAGCGCCCAAAGCAATGCTCGGCTTTTCCAGAAAAACAAAGGTAATCTTCGAAAAATAGTAGCTGCCTACCGTTGTAATAATAAAAATCAGTAATAATTTTTCAAGATATCCATGTATGTTTAAATCTATTAAAAGCACAACCGATACACCCACAAAGAGCATATGAAACAAATAGGTACTATAAGATACCTCGCCATAATACATAAAAAAGCTGTCCAAGCGGCTTTTTGTCTTTGGCACATCAGTGAGCAAAGCTAAACCGACAACCAATACAGCACAAACTCCGAAAAAATTATTAGGGTCATTAATAATCGGTAAAGACTCTGGCATATGAACAATGCGATTGGCAACGACACCACAAATGGCAATCACTACTAAAAAAATCGTTATTGATACCGCAATAGGGATTTTTATTTTGAAGAAGGGGTAGATTACTGCCACCAATACGCCGCCAAAAAATGAGAAGCCCATTTTAAATAATTCGGGACGATCCATGGGAATCAACTTCAGACTATAAATTACATAACAAGCAGCACCAGCAATTAATGGCATTAGTACACTAGTCAGTTTATTACGCATACAGATAAGCACAAAGGGGAGAAGCAAGTAATATTGAAACTCGACAGGCAGCGACCAGTAGGGGCCATTGAATAAATCACGCGGCCCTGTAATATTGAAGCTCAATGATAAATACTGAAACACATTAACAAGTGAATAGTTTTTCAGGAACAATTCTATCCACGCGCCCTTGTGTAACGGATAGCTCGCCTTGAAAAATTCGATAAAAATTATAAAGACAAGCATTGAGACTGCAAACGAAGGCCAAATTCTAAAAAAGCGTTTTACGTAAAAGGGAAAGAAATCTTTAACACTTTTTATTTTTGTCGCATAGTTGAGCGTTAAAGTTGCACCACTTAGTGCAAAAAAAAGATAAACCGCAAACATGCCCAAATTAAGGATATCCAAGGGCTGGATAAATGGCGCAGAATCTATATTTGAATATTGCTCTCTAGCAGACAATATGACGTGATTTACGATCACGAAAAAAGCTGCCGCGCCTCGAAGCCATGTGAGAGCATTAAACTTATAGCCATTCATGTAAATATTAATCCTGAAGCCGTTGTTGATAATCTATGCATGAGCAGAGCCACTTCGAGCTTGACTACACTTTTTATTTACATTCCCCAGCGCAACTAAAAAGGCTAGATTGATCCATAGAAAAGGGTAATAACCCACGGTAACGAACTGGCCCGCTACCAAAAAGCCAAATACGCCAAAGCCAAGTCCCACTGCTATTGCCACGAGCGGAGGAGGAATATTCTGACTCCGCCTCAATGAATAAGACAATTTAAAACAATATAAGATAATGAATATAAAAAAGGTTACTGCCAAAAAGCCTGCATCTGTTCCCACTTGTATAAAGATATTGTGAGGAAGCTCTGCTTTCCCTTTCCCCTGATAGGTTTCAATCGTATCTTCTGGGAAATGTTGTTCATAGTAAGGAATAAAGTTATACATACCCACCCCAGTTAAGGGGTAATTCTTCATCATATCCCAACCATGCCCCCAATAAAGCAACCGCTGCTGGGATGTCTTGTCATCGCCTGACTTAGAAAATCTATCTTTTTGTTCTTGCGGCAATAAAAAAAATATTGCAGCGCTCAATAAAATCACACCTATTAGAGGTTTTAATTTAAAGATACTCGCTCTAAACATAAAGATTAATTGTGCAACAAGCGCTAACTGCGCCCCTCTACTACTTGCGCCCAAGATTGTTAGAATTGGGCACACCCAAAATGCCATGAGCAAAAGGCGCTCCCACTTACCAACTTTCTCTTTGGTTGCCTGATAAAAATAGTAGGCGAAGGGGAAAAGCACTAGCATCAATATCGCCAACTCTCCCGAGTTCTGAAAATACCCTGATGGCCCCATTAACCCCCAAGATGTAAATGAAAACCCCCTCATTACCCAACTTCTTGATGTGCCCATCGCAATTTTTGCCGCAGCAATCAAAAAAATCATTGCAAATATGTAAAACCTTTCTTTGGTATTAACTATATTAATTATCAAAAAATAAATAATGACCCAATTGAAGAAGTCCATGAAATATTTTCTAGCCACATCAGGGTAAAGGGGCGTTACGAATGTCGCACTAATAATCAACAGCGAAAAGATAATCATTAGTACATTTGCGAAAGAAGAAGTCCACTTAACACTACTATCAAGGAAAGCGCCCACCATTGACATGATGATAAAAATAAATGCCCAAGGCAAAAAGTCCAATACTGGAAAAATCGATTGTGGCCGCACAAACTCAACAAACAAATAGCAACAAATCATTTTGAAAGCAAAATGCTGTCCCTTAAAATATGTCCACATATTTTTTATCTTAAATACGTAAAAATCTTCCACGCTTAAATTGGGTTGTTTCATATTTTAAGTAATCAATAATTGCAGCTTCAATTTAACTAAAGAGACGGCCGACTGTAAATTTCCGAAACTATTGGCCTAATAAAACTAGCCCCGCTGAGAGTCAAATGATGTCCGTCATAATAATAAATGTTTTGGCTGTCTGAATATTTACACAAAGGCTCACAAAAATAATTTTCAGGATAATAAAAATACACCCCTTTTTTAGTTTTATTTGCTTCTCTGAATGCAACATAACTCAATGGAACACTTGCCAGAAAGCTTTTCAAATCAATTGATTCGATAACTTTAGACTTTGATACATACTCTTCATACATTGATTCTGGAATTGATTTGCTATACGAGGGCACTGGCCCTATAAAATGTAATGCAACTTTATTTTCAGACGCCCAATCAATCAAACGTTGTAAATCTCCATAATCAAAATTTTCATATGCATAACCATGCATAACTACATCAGTCACTTTATAGGCTTTTATCTGTTTGATTACTTCACTGGAGGAGCACTGCCCGACCCCCAAAAAGCATCTATCTCGATTTAAACGTACACTGATTTTCCTTTCTACAGCTTCATTTACAAATATGTGCTTGATCGCATCCATATGACTATCGCCAACCAAGTAGACCGTCTTTTCTGGGTGATCTGATTTATGTAGATAGCAACTAGACTCTCCGAACTCCATCAGCTTCTGGAGCTTGCCACAACGAATCTCTCCAATATCATCAACCGCATTACTAATTTTCTGAATGTCGGGTTCTCGCATAGAACTGAAATAAGCCAAGCGTCCATAAATTAAAATCACTGAAGCACACACAAGGTAAAGGGCGAGCAATCCAATCCAAAATTGTTTAGCGTTTATAAGTTTTCTATTTCTAAAAGGTATTTCTAAATATTTATATGACAGCGCAGAAAGCAGTAGCGTTACGCAAACCGCTGCAAGATTGTCAAATATTGTCAACGTCTTCCAAGCCGAAAACGGTGAATACATAAATACAAATATGACGATAAAATGAACCAAATAGATGGAATAGGATATCTTTCCTATCCACCTAAAAAATCCAACGCCGAATACGGCATTCAACTTTGCATCGGACAAGCCGGTAGTAATCGCCACAGAGGTTAATAAGACTGGAACCAATGCGTAAATCCCAGGAAATTGGTTTTGAGGAACCGGCACCAACGAATAAATTATCAGCCCCAAAATGGCAATTGCAAATGTAATAACCCCATAGGAGCTGTCACTAAATTTTCTTAATATAGCCCCCCCGCCCAGGGCAAACGCAAAATATCCGGCCAAAAACTCCCACAACCGAAAAGGCAAAAAGAAAAATGCCGTTTTACTTGAGAGTCGTGTAACAACAACACAAGCAATTAATGAGGTCAGTGCAACCAAGATAAACGGAAGGGGCTTCCTACCCAAAAAATACACCAACAAGGGAAAGACCAAATAATACTGCAGCTCAACCCCGAGCGACCAATAATGCAACGTAGGCGAAAAAACCAATGCAGAAAAATAATCGTCTATTTTCCAAAATGCCAAATTAGGAGCAAAAAATATCATCCCCCAAAATGGTTCAGAAATTTTTTTCGCTTCAAATGGGAGGAATATGAAGGGTGAAATCGCGAAAAACACTAGCATAATAACCATCGCAGCAGGCAGCACTCTTCGAGCACGCCGCTCATAAAACTCGATGATCCTCGCATCATTTGAACTAAATGCTACTGCCATTAGATATCCACTAATAACAAAAAACATATCCACCCCAACAAAGCCAGAGGGGATAAATGCAAGCTTTAGATGAAATAAGACAACGAGAGTAACCGCCACCCCACGCATTAACTCAATATCACCGCGAAAACTCATATTCATTTAGAAATCTCGATCCATGCTAAAAATTTTTAAAGTTAATTGTTGTAATTTATAAAATCAAAAGGATCAGTCCTTTTGATTCTTGTTATGCAAAATCTGGAGTGACAACCACATTCCTTTTAACATAATGAGTATGGCAACAGTAAATACTAGAAGCACTCAATACACGTTGGCATTGGCGACGAAGAGACATGTACCCCAGTTAGTAAATCTAAGCATTTCGCTGAATTAACTGCTCAACCGCCTTTTTAACCACCGCTTCACAGGCGCTAAAGAAATGAGCATTGGTGTTGTAAGGATCATGGATATAGGCCTGACGTCTAGACAACCACAAACCAACCAAGGTAATGGGTACCCGATCACCAAACAACTGCTCCAATTCTTTCGCATGATTGGGCTCCATCCCCACAAGCAAATCGCCAGCTTGGGGCGTGTAATGTCGAATATTTTGCGTAACATGCGAATTAAGATCTATGTCTAAGGTCTTTGCGAACGCAATTGCGCGCTCATCAGCTTTATCGCCACCGCGGGTATGCAAGCCAAATGAAATAGCGTCAACGCCCAGCTGCTTAGCAACATATTCCGCAAGCGGACTACGACAAATATTGCCGGAGCAAATAAACACGAAACGCGATGGCTTTGCGGTAGCGGCTAGCTCATATTTTCGGTAATAACCAAGACTCGTCTTCAATGCGCAACTAAAAGCATTCAATAAACCACGCTTAGAGCCAAAACGATTTTTTATGTAAAGTGAGAAAAGCATTAAAGACCTGCACGGAGTGTGTGAATTAGGCAGCGTGATTCATGGTATCGAGATATATAACACGATATTGATTTAACAAGGTTTCCATGGAAAAGGTCGCTATCGCATGCTGCCGTCCTTGTTGGGCAAGGTGCTGTTGCAGTGACAAATTCTTGAGCAACGTCAACAAGGCATCAGCCAAGGCCTGTGGATTATTGACTGCAACCAAGAGACCCGTTTTGCCGTGCTCTAGAATTTCTTCAGGGCCACCACAGCGAGTTGCGACAACGGGAAGCTCCGTGGCCATAGCTTCGATAGTGGCAATGGAGAAGCCTTCCGAGCTTGAGGATAATACAAATAAATCCATTTGACCGAGAAATGCCGCACTATCCGGTTGGAAACCGATGAAATGCACCCTGCCACGCAAATCCAACGCATCCAACTGCTGATTCAAGGCATTCATAAGATCAGGCTTTTGATGTCCGGCGATAACAAAATGTACATTAGACTCTAAGTCTGTAACCTTTTTTGCTGCATCCACCAACACGTTATAGGCTTTAGCGGGGCGAACATTTCCAACACTGCCAATCAGCACTGCACGCTCATCCAAATTCAGATGCTTGCGAATATCGTGCGAATTTGTTTTTTGATATTTTTTAGTATCTACGCCATTGTAAATGGTAGCTATATTGGTCACGTCGAATAATCCGCGGTGCGCTATATAGGCGGCCAAATCACGGCTTACTGCAACCAGCTTGTTAACACCCAACCGCATGATTTTATTTTTGATGAAGATCCATTTTTCATTGGGATTTACATCGACACGCCCGTGCAAGGTGGCAATTAACGGGATGCGCAACAACAACGACAGCAGCGAGTAGGTTAGGGTTGAACCAAGCAAGTGCGCCTGAATTAATTTTACGTTGTGCTTTTTGAGAATTTTATAGAGGCTGCTGTAGTAGCTGAACGCAGACATGCTCGCCGGGTTAACCACGTAGTAAGTTACGCCACGCGATTTGAGCTGATCCTCAACCCACCCCGCTCCTTTAATAATGGCTATATTCTTGTAACCATCCAATGTTAAATATTGTGCAAGGTCGAGAAATACCGTTTCAGCACCGCCGGGACCGGTAGTATCTATCGCATGCAATATGGAGGGTTGCGGCATTGCCATCGGCTTTCCTTCTACGGCGTAATAAGCTACCAGCTAGTTTGAGGCTGGACTTGGGGGCGACAGTTTAAAACATCCCACGACTTATTACAGAACAAAATGTACATCTCTTTATGAAAAGCATTGTTACTTCCGCTATCATCGCCGGCCAAGCCAAAAATTTATGGAATTGAATATAGCTTATGACTTTCTCTGTGTTAGTTCTTGATGCAAATCAGCGCAGTGCACTTGCCGTGACTCGCTCTCTTGGACGCATTAGCCACTACCGCATCACCACGGCTGACTCAACGCCAAGCGCATTAGCTGGCTGCTCACGATTCTCATCGCTATATCTAACAAGCCCCAGCCCAGAAAAATCCCCCGAAGAATATCTAGCCTGGATAGAAAAAACCTTGGCCGAGAATCACTTTGACTTAGTTATTCCAGTTACGGAAATTACCAGTCAATTGTTACTGATGAATAAAAACCGTCTTACCGCTATTAAATTACCCTTCGCAACCTACGAAACCGTAATGCAATTGGCCGACAAAGGTAATTTAGTTAATTCTGCAAATCGCTTGGGCGTCATGTGCCCGCAATCGCGTCATTTTGAAAATGCAAAGGAACTTGATCCCCAAAGCATTCAATTTCCGATTGTATTAAAGCCCTGCTTATCAAAAATATTCACAGGAAACGCATGGATTACGACAACTGTTAGAGTACTTCACTCGTTGAATGATCTGCAGACAGTTCTGGAAAGGGATACTTATTTGCAAGAAAACCCCTTTATGTTGCAGGAATTTATTCCGGGTCACGGCGCCGGCATTTTTAGTTTGTACCACCACGGCAAGCCGCTCGCCTTTTTTGCCCACGAGCGCCTGCGAGAGAAACCGCCTCAAGGCGGTGTAAGCGTCCTAAGTCAAAGCGTTGCTGTTGACCCTCAGTTAAAAGATTATGCAATTCGGCTTTTAGATGGGGTCAAATGGCACGGCGTCGCCATGATCGAATTTAGAATTAATGCAGATGGACAAGCCTATCTTATGGAAGTGAACACCCGCTTTTGGGGGTCGCTCCAACTGGCCATAGACTCCGGAGTAGATTTCCCTGCGCTCTTGGTAGAAGCCGAACGCACTCAGCAAGTCCCCAGCGTTGGCGATTATAAGCTAGGACAGAAATTGCGTTGGCTATTAGGTGATTTTGATAGTCTATACATCTATATGAAATCCAACGCTAGTTTCATCCAAAAGCTCAATCGTATTTTGCAGTTCTTAAAACCGAACGTCTCTGGGTGCCGCAGCGAGATCAACCGCTGGAATGACTTAGGGCCAGCCAAATACGAACTTAGGCTATACCTTAAGCAATTATTAGGTCGCTAAACTCATGGCTAATCCGCTTAAATCCTTGATCAAACCGGCTCTTATATCTTTTGCAAGCCAATTTGGGCCCCACATTCGGCACAGCAGGCAGGAAAAGTTATGGGTTTTAATGTATCACCGCATACTCCCCGCTACCGATAGTAGGTTTCAGCAAGAAGAGCCAGGCATGCTCGTGACCCCCGATAGCCTTGCGATGCACCTGCGCGAAATCAAAAAGCATTTTGAAGTTGTATCTTTGGGTGATTGGGTAAAAGCAAAGGAGAAGGGGGAGAAGCTTCCGACAAAAGCCTGCGCTATAACCTTTGATGATGGATGGCTAGATAATTTTGAGTTTGCCTTGCCGGTACTAAAAGCCGAATCCACACCTGCGACCTTATTTGCTGTCGCAGAAAAAATTGGAACAGAGTTTCAATTTTGGCCGAATATTATTGCCATGCTGCTGTTGAGTGGCGCCAATAAAACCATGTGCAAACACCCCTTCTTTAACCAATTAGCCAGCCAGTTAGACAATCTACCCAAACATCCTAATCGCGATCAGTTGGCCAATATTATCCTGCAACTAAAGCAATTCTCTGACAAAGACATTTTTGACGCTTTAGCGGAAATTAATTGGCAAGAACTATGCGCAGAAAAGCCGTTACCGGCACTTATGGACTGGGCTCAACTCAAGGCCATGCAAGACTCTGGCTTGGTGGAAATTGGCTCCCACACCTGCACTCATCGAAGGCTCACCAACGCGCTAAACACTGAGGATCTACGCCATGAAATTATCACCAGCAAAACCATTCTGGAAGAAAGGCTTCATAAGCCGGTAAATTTATTCTGTTTTCCGAATGGTGACTATAATTCAGAGGCTCTAGTACTCGTTAAGGAGCACTACCAAGCCGCGGTAACCACCCGCCGAGGAATTAATGTCACCCCCAAGGAGTTTCATGAGTTGACGCGTATTGGCTTACACGATGAAGTTAGCCATACTAAAGCCCTGTTTCGCTCCCGCCTGTCCGGATGGGTGTAATATGACTAATTTTCGCACTAAAGGATAAGCTCATCATGAGCGTACTTGACCACGGATTACAGGATAGTTCGATTGAGCAATGGATGAACAAACTCCTTGGGCCATTTGTGACCATTTTTACTATCCATCGACCAAGCCCAATTACTGGTGCGTATGGCGGCTTGGATGAACACTTACTTGAGCAATGCTTAGATTACGCCACCCAAAAAGACTATCGTTTTATTTCTGTTGATCAATTGATAGCGGAAGCTTTAAGGGGCGAAACCATTGAGCACCCAACCATTAGCTTCACCTTAGATGATGGCTATGCTGATCAGGCCACGCGCTTGTTACCCATCCTTTTAGACTACAAGACGTCTCCCAGTTTATTTGTTATCACTGATTTTATTGATGGGAAATTATGGTCCTGGGATGCCAAGCTCTCCTATTTACTCTGGAATACACCTCTGCAAAAGACCAGTATTCCCATAGGCTCTCAACAATTAACACTCGACCTATCTACCCCCAACAACCGCATCATGGCCAGACGTCAGGCCATAAACCTATTCAAATTATTAAACCCGGAAACGCACGATAAGAATATTGCGGCAATTGCAGATCTTTGCAAAATTTCCTTATCCGATAGCGTGCCGGAAGAATTCAGCCCTGTGACTTGGAACTGTTTGCGTCAATTAGAGCAACAAGGATTACGCGTTGGCTCTCACTCACAAACCCACCTTGTGTTTAATGCGGCCAGCGACATAACCATTGCGCAAGAGCTTAAGCATTCTAAAGAGCGCCTGAATGAGGAGTTGCACAATCCGTCCAATGTGTTTTGTTACCCACTGGGAACACCAAAAGATTTCACATCGCATCATATAGAGCTTGTCAAAAATGCGGGCTATTCTGCTGCGCTCTCGACCATTTCCAATGTCACCAATTCAAAACTCATTCGCGAAAACCCATTTCAGGTTCAGCGTATCGCTTTCCCGAATTCGTTTGAGAAATTTGTTCGTTACACTTCATGGAAAGAAGCATTACGCAGCAAGCTTCCATTCTAGTGACACACCGTGTTCCCTTTTATTAAGTATTATCTATGGCTTTTTTATTTGACAAAGAAACCCTCATCAGTGAATTAGAAAACTACAAATCTCAGCTGAAGCAAGCAAAAAAAACTAAAGCTGCTATTGCTGTTCAATTTAAACATGCGCAAACCGGTTCCGAACTTCACAGTCGCCTAATTGCAGAAATGCAAGGCAGTTCTGCCGAGATAAAATCTATTGAAGGAAACTTAAAGGCAACGGAAAAAAAGATAGCTCAACTGACTCAAGAGTCTTCGCAAGAAAATACCGAAGAAAAGCAGCCTCCGCTATTAACCATTGACCTCACCGCATCTTGGAATGAAAAGTTCGTTATCAGAGAGCTGGACGCATCAGAGTTTAATAGTTGGTGGAAATTTATAGCATCAATGCCTAACGCAACAGCCTATCACCAACATGCATGGAAAGAGGTGATTGAACAATCCTTTAACAACCCAACGCGCATTTGGGTTGCGCTTGATCAAAATGACTCTATTCTTGGCGGTCTTCCTCTTACATTTTTTAGCAGCCAATTGTTTGGAAAGTTTGCCGTATCCATTCCTTATGTAAACTATGGCGGGGTTATAACTCCATATTTCAATATTGCGCAGCAATTATTGGCCTACCTTCCCTCACTGTGCCGCAACGAAAATCTTTCACACATAGAAATTCGAACTATGCAGCAAGATTTGGCGACAGAAAGCTCATCCAAGAAAGCATCAATGATTTTGCAACTACCCAATAACAGCGAAGAGCTAGATTCCCAGCTCGGAGCAAAAGTCCGCGCACAAGTTAAAAAGTGCGAGGAGCACGCGCCCACGATTAAATTCGGGAAATTAGATTTGCTCGATGATTTCTACAAAGTATTTGCCAAAAACATGCGCGACCTCGGAACCCCCGTGTACGCAAAAACTTGGTTCAAAAATATTTTAATGAGCGACGGTATAAATGCGACTTTGGCTGTGGTTTATATCAATAACAAACCAATATCGACTGGATTTCTAGTGGGATTTAAAAACATGCTGGAAATTCCATGGGCATCCACATTAAAGGAAGCCAATGGACTAAATGCCAATATGTGGATGTACCGAAAAATACTCGACTTTGCCATTGAACAAAAATTCGATTTTTTTGATTTCGGGCGATCAACCCAAGATGCAGGAACCTATAAGTTTAAAAAGCAGTGGGGCTCACTCCCCTACCCTCACTATTGGTACAAAATATTGCCAGAAGGAAGCGACAGCGCACCAGAACTGAATCCCGACAACCCCAAATTTGCACTCATGATCGCCGTTTGGAAAAGAATGCCCGTTTGGATGAGCAAAATTATCGGCCCACCCATAATTCGCAATATCCCATAGTAGGCTGTTAAAAATACAATTTATTCGCTACACATTTAGTGACGTTTCAAGCCTTGTTGTAAACGATAAATTAATTTTAGCATTGGGTTTCTTACTAAAAGAATTGTATTGAATTCGCCGACCTTGTTCGCAAGAGCCACCTTATAATTTGAATTTTTCCCATTGCCTGCCATAAAATCATAAAAATCGATCTCATGAGAAAGAAATGCCTTTTCAATTTGATAGCCGAAATGCAATGTCCCCAAGGAAATATTTTTAGATAATTGCTCGACATACCCAGATTGCAAATTATAAATTCGTCCATTAATACTAATATCTAAAACCACCGAAATCGGCTGCTCATTTAAGCTCATAACCGACAAATCAATCCTATGACCTGCCGCATTTAGCTTATCCAATAGTAGCGACATAAACTCCGCAGCATCCCCCTGATAGCAGGGTCTACCCCATCGCGACAAATGGAACTGATTAATCAAGGAAAAAAATAGCTCTTTATTTGGCCAGATATTTTTTATCTGCACCGTACCAAGCGCTTGCAGATTTTTACGTCGATTAAATAACTTTAACCGCGCACCGCCCCCCAACCCTTTCAAATAATCAGCAAAGCTTCCACCAGAAACATCTACGCCATAGGTATTTTCTACATTCTTGATCACAAACGCCCAGCCATAGAGGGCTGCTGCATCTCTAAAACCACACCATTCAAATGAGTGCGCTATCAAATCAGGAACATAAAATTGATCCCAAGGTAGCAGGGAAATTTTGTTCATATAATTTTTCAGCGATGACGCCTTAAGTAAATCATCCGAAAAACTAAAATATTCACTGCGAAGACTAGGCAAAGCGGAGGTGGATATTCCCAATGGAAATGCAGTTGTGACAGGAATTAATTTTTTTATGGTTTGTCGATATGCGTATACAACTTCTGATAAGGGGCAATTGTCCTCAGTACTGAGCTTGCGAATTGCCGTATTATCGCCCCATGTCATTCTCCAAGCTTGCAGCCATGCATTGGAACGAAATAAGCCGGGCCGATGTTTCGGCAGAAAATAATCTGACAAGTCGCTTTCACCAGGTGGACTATTGTTTGCTCGATGAGAGAATGACCTCTCACCGAACAAACACGTTTTTAAAAAGGATTATTTTTTTAGACGCTTCTTGGCATCCAATAAGTGATCTTGTATTTCCTTATTGGTTGGTGCAAGCGTAGCAGCCTTCTGCAACAACTCGTAACCCTCACTGACTTTACCTGATTCAACCAAAACCCATGCATAAGTATCAATGATTGATGGATTATTAGCCGCCAACTTATAGGCTTTCTCAGCCAGACCTAAGGCTTTAGGATTCTTTTGCTCGTAATACAACCACGCAAGATTATTCATAGATGCAGCTGCATTTGGATCTAACTCAATATTTTTTTCATACCATGAAATAGCTGAGTCTTTATCATTCTTTTGTTGTGCATGAATCGCCAACAACAAAGCAGCTTGAGGGCTATTTGGCAACTTTTTGTTCCAATCTTCAGCAAAACTAAACAAGGCATCACTTTGGTTTGATTTTTGATAATAGGCTGCTATTGATTTAGCTGAAATTTCCAAAGGCTTTTTATCCCAGGATGACTTAAACAGGGCTATAGCATCTTCCGGCTTATTTTCAGCAGCCTTGATTATACCCTGCAAATAATCACGTTCCGCCGTAGCAGCACCTGATGCATACTGATCAAGTAGCTTTTGTGCTTCGGCAACATTTTTTTCTAAAATTTCCAACTCAATTAAACTTGCCAACACATTCATATTATCGGGATCAAACAACAAACCCTTTAAAATCATTTTTTTCGCTTCAGGCAAATTCTTTTCATTCACCAATGCAACGCCGTACTGTTGATACACATTAGCGGCCACTTTCTTAACCTGCTCCGCTTTGCCGTTTCGCTCAAGTGCAACATCAATATGTTTTACAGCAAGCGCTGGCAGCCGTTGAGCAATTAGCACTTGCGCAGCAACAACAGATGGCATCCAATTTTCTTGTTTGGCTTCCAACTTTACCAAAAAGTCTAAGGCTCGTTTTATAGCATCAGCTTTCTGCAAAATGCCCAACCACTGACTGTACACACTAGCTTGCGACGCATCTGCCTCAAGCATAGATTCAAAAATATCAGCCGCTTTTAAAGGTTGGCCTTGCGATTTGTAAACCTCTGCTAAACCTGCATAGGAAAGGTTTTTTTCATTATTGTCTTTTATAGCGAGCGCTTTCTTAAAAGATTGCTCCGCATCAGGATATTTTTTCTGCACAAGATAAAACCATCCCTCCAGAAAATTTCCACGCGGATTGGCAGGATTATTTTTTTGGAAATTTGCAATTTCTGATTTTATAACGTCCAACTTTCCTTCACTAAACAAAGCTTTAAAATAAGCTTGTTGCACGATCAAATCCATAGGCTGCTCATTATAGGCTTTTTGCAGCTGCCCCAAGCCCAAGGCTGGATTTTTCATTTCAAAATCACGTTTAGCAAGCGCTAGGCGCAATCGCTGTTGCTTTGGATTAAGCGCTAAACTTTTTTCTAACGCTTTCTGGCCTTCGCTACTAGTCTTATCCTGATCCAACAACGCCAAACCATACGTAGCCAACAACTCTGCATTTTCAGGCTGGTTTTCTACACTCTTTTTCAAGAGAGCTATGGCATCATCCATTTTATTTGCACGAAATTTTGCGAGAGCTGCTGCCTGAATAACGGTAGATGTTGTAGTTTCTGGGTCGATGTACTGATCAAACAAATCAATCGCCTGCTTGTCTTGACCTTTTTGATATTCAACCAAGCCTAACAAAATGGCAGTATTTTTATCTTGCGGGAATTGCTCGCGCAGCTCTTTTAATGTTTTTTCAGCATCCGCAAACTTACCTTGACGAAACAATTCCATTGCATCATTAAATTTTTCTTTAGCTGAACTGCCCTCGGGATTTGCTTCAGCAATAATTTTTTGATAACGATAGGCCTCTCCTGATTTCCCTTCACGAATTAGCGTCTCTGTAAGTTGACCTAAAACGGTGAGCTTTTCAGCAGTAATAATGTCTGTTTTTGGCAAAAGCCCAAGCGCTTTTGTGAATTCCTCTTCAGCCTGCGGCAGAGCATTTTGCTGCAGCGCAATATTACCTTTCATCAACAACAACTTAACACTATCACTCTTTTCGGTAGGCTGTAGCTGTTCCAGAATCGGGTTTACCGCTTCAAGTTTGCCTTGCGCAACAAGAATCTCTGCATCCAGTAGCTTAACCGCTACATTTTTATCCGCAAAAGAATGTAGTGCCGTCAAAGATTTTTCTAATGCTTTACTGTCACCTAAATAAATATTGGCTCTTGCCGCCAACAATTCCTTTTGAAAGGCGTCATCACCGTGTTTATCACTTGGGTTAACGTCAGCCAAAGTATTTAACGCAGATCTATATTTTCTTGTTTCTACATAGGCTGAAGCCAAAGCCAAGCTAGTTTCAGGCATTTTTTTTACGACGGGCTCTAACAAGGACTGCGTAGCACCAAACGCGCCCAATGAGTTGTAAATTTTGGCCAATACGAGATAGCCTTGCGAATCGCTCGGATTTTTTTGAATCGCATTTTTTGCTTCCAACATAGATGCTCTATATTGACCTTGGCTCAAATAAGCCTCTGCAGACTTTACAAAGCGTGCAACCTCTTCTTTATTTGCACCTTTATCATTCTTACAGGACATTAACATGATTGAACAAGCGCTTAATAAGATAAGTAAAATCCTACTAAGTCGCTGAACACGAATCTTGCTCTTTTTATTAGCACTCATATCTCATTTCCATCTTCAATTATTTAATAGTTTGCAGGCTTCAAAAACTATAATCCAAACCGAGCCCCACAATATTTTCTTTGTAGGTGTGAAATACGTATTCACTATCTCTTTTAAAATGCCTGAGGATTGCATTAAGAGACAATGAATTTAGAATTTTTGTTCTGTAGGTTAATTGATAGCTAGTATCTTTTTGGTAGGGGCTAAAAGGATTTTCTGCAAACTCTTGCTTAGACGCCCGATAAAAAAATTCAACGCCGCTCGCACGCCCGAGTTGGTAGGTGAAATTAACCATTGCTGATGTACGATCTAAATCCTCACCAAGACTTTGAAAATCTTGCTTAACTTTTTCGAGAGAGACGCGACTCGTACATCTCTCGCAAATAAGCGTGGAAGTCCAAGACGCTCCAATAGTTGTAAACTGGACGATATCAATACCCTTAGAGACGCCAGACACAGAAGAATCCGAAGGAGAAAAAATATCGCTCCCTTGGGAAAGGCTATTTTCTGCGCGCGAAGAATCCCCTAAAGCTCGACTAAAATTCAAACCGAAGCTGTTAAACGCGCTGGTATAATTTATTCCAGCAGAATATTTAGGACTACTAAAATCAGTATTTAATGCATCTTGAAGTGCTCTGTTCGCACCAACAGAAACGTTGTATTGCAATTTTTTCAGCTTCACCACATATTCCGCAGAAAAACTATCTAACCGGTAAGATAGCTGTGGATTAATGTCGAAATCCGTCTTCCCCGACGACGCAACAATTTGCACAAGATCAACAGCACTAACATCTCGTGAATACATTAAATCTACACTTTTGGTAGTAGAGTTTTTAGCTTCAAATTTTTTGTAATTAACATCCATTTGAGTAAAGTTTGCAACAAACTGATCTGCGTCATTGATATGCAAACGCAATGAAGGCTCAATGCTTAAAATCGAACGTTCTAGACGATTGCTTGTGAGATCCACGGCATCTTGTGCATTCAGCAAGGAGGCATTTGAGTGCTCTATTTTTAAATGCAACGGCTGCGAACTTCCGCCAAAATCAAGCTGCCCGTTGCCTGTTAATACAGTATCGTCGGGCTGCGAATGCTCTGAAAAGGTTTTGTCTTCTAAGTTATAAAGCGATTTTGCAGCAAACCAATCATTCTGATAATTAGCATCCAAATTGGCTGCATATTCATTTTGAAATTCGGAGATAATCAACGCCTTCCGGCTTTCTCGTCCGCCGTTATCACTCCAATTTACTGAAGCCCCCATGTCAAACTTAATATAATTTGAAAGCGGTGCCGCTATAGATGCCGGAGCCAATGCCATTAAGACGCAAATTTTTATTGGTTTCATTCCCTAACCTCATCTTAATTGTTAAAGATTAAACCCGCGAACTTCTCCTTACCTACCGCATCTACTGCCGCCAACACTTCATCGGCAACCGCCTTTCCAAATGGAACCACTAATACCGCGTGATCACAGTACTGCGCCAAAATCCGGGCTTCGGTAGATTGTTGTATAGAGGGAGCATCCAATACAATAAATCGATCAGGGTAACGATTTTTAATTTCCTGAACTAAAACTTCCATGCGCTTCGAACTAAAAAATTCTGCTGCAGATTCGCTAGATTTACCTGACGGAATGACTCTTAAACGTTCAACACCACTTGGATAAATAATACGCTTTAGCTGGACATTATTGTCTGTTAGGTATTCTGTTAAGCCCAATTCTACTGGCGTTACTATGTAGCGCTCTGATGATGAGCCATAAGGATTACAATCTACGTACAGTGCCGTTTTGTGCAGATCGAGCGCAAAAGTTGCGGCGAGATTAAAGCCAACAAAACTTGATCCACCTTCGTTGCTGACGGATGCAACTAACACCACAATATTGTCTGATTTGCTTTTTTGTAGCAGTTTAATTTTTATTTCACGCAGCGCATTTAAAAGCTCACGTTGGCGCATACCCGCGAAAACTACCTTCTTTTCATATAGCTCTTCATGGGTCCACAAAGAAGGCAAAGCCATATTTTTAATTTGTTCTTTTTTGCGGTGCTCATCGACTGCATTTTTTACAAAGGAGCCCTCAGCTTCAACCAAGCTATCGTCAATATCTTCAATGAGCTGCTTCAAACTTTGCTCTTTACCTTGATCCATGACTTACCCCTTCATTAACAGCCAGTAGAGTGCAACTAGCACATATAAAATCAACCCTGAAGCAGAGACTCCCAAGATAAAAATCATATCTTTCTTCAAAAGTCGTTCACCCAAAGGTGTGTTGTAATGGGGGATAACGCCAATAATTTCGATGTCTGGTGGCAGCTGCTGTTGTAATACACGTGATATGCGAATATGCGGATCAACCATCACATAGGCAATTAAAAGCCCAAGAGGAATGATCAACCCAATTAAGGGCCCCAGAATTACAAAATGTTTGAAAACAATCCCCGCTGGCCTCAGTGGGAATACAGCAGGATCCTGTATACGATAACTAACACCTTGCCCTTCAATATCCAATGTCATGGAAACGCGTGCGGCATTTTTCTTCTCAAGCATGTCTTCATAAACTTTACGCGTAACATTGTAGTCACGAGTTAAATCCGCGTATTGCGCTTGCCCTGAGGCCACACGTTGTGCACGCTCTTCTTCTTGAGATTGAAGCTTAACAAGAGATTCCATACGACGCTTTTGAGAGCGCAAATCAACTTCTGCTACTGACAACTGTTTACGCAATTCTTCATACAACGGATTCGCCAGATTTTCAGTGTTGCTGTAAACCTGTCCTGAATCTTCCATTTTTTTAATAGTGGCATTCAGAGTCGCCAGCTGAGCACGTGTTGCGACTACATCCGGGTAGTCTTCCTGATAATCCAACAATAATTTTTCCAGCTGTGCACTAAGCGCGCCCCGACGCTGGCGCAATTCATCTGCTTGCCCCTTACCCTGTTGGTATTGACCTTCGCTTCCTAATTGTTGCTGTATGGTGTTAACTCTTGCTTGAGATTCTTCAATGGTAATCTTTAAATTTTCTATATCCGATCTCAAACCCGCCAAACGACCCGTCACTGTTTCTCGAGTGCCATCCAAGTTTTCCGAGTTAAATTCTTTTAGCTTTTCCTCTGCTAGTTCCAGTTGGTGCTTGAGCGATTGCACCTGTGCATCAATAAAATTATAAGCACCCAAACTTTCTGCCCGCTTGCGCTTTTCGGTATCAGCTAAAAAAACATTTACTACCGCATTTAAGGTTTCAAAGGCAAAATCTGGGTCACTCGCACCGTAAGAAAGTTTAAATATGTTATTTTTTTCCGAGGTTACCGTTAAATTAGCGCGAATATTTCTAATCGCATTATCTTGCTCGTCTGCTGACATGTCCTTTTTAATCATTCCACGCTGTTTGGCTACTGCTTCCATCACACCGCGGCTGTATATGAATTGCTGAGCTTGGTCTGCACGATCAACTCTAGTGATCTCAGCGTTACCTTTCAGCAGGGGTTCAATGATGTTCTGCTCATCTGCCACCAAGGTTACCGATGTGGAATATTTTTTGGGCCAATTCATACCCACTAACAACAGCGAAAAACTGAGAAGAATAAAAGCACCAACAACCCAAAAGCGGAATCTAATTAATTCCGACCTAAGGGCATTGATTAACTCTCTTAAATACACTTTATCCATGAGTAATCTCTAATTAGAACGAACGTTCAGGAATGGTCACAATGTCTGACGGCTGCAATGGATAATTGGTGTCTAACTTTCCATCTTCTAAAATATCCTGAATGTATATTGGATAGACTTTGGTTTCGTTATTTACTTTGCGATAAAGCTTTGCTTTGTTGGGAGATGCAAATTCATTAGTACCGCCAGCAAGCAACACCAAATCCAATACAGTCATACCTTCACGATAGGGGATTGATTGCGGGCTGCGTACTGCACCCGTCACCCTTACACGAAGTTGAAAGTCAGAACTGCTAGGGTTAGTTACTATGACTGTAACTTGTGGGGTGCGAACAAAATTACTTAAAGATTCAACGATATTACTCGAGAGCTGCTTTGTGGTGAGATTGGCTGCAACAATATCACCCACCAAAGGCAGGGAGATTTTTCCATCGGGTCTAACAGGGATCGCCATCGACAATTCAGCATTGCGCCACACGTTGATTTGCAAAACATCACCCACACCAATGCGATATTCATCGAGAACACCGCGATCAGAAATGGGGGGCATAACAACTTTTTTTGAGCCGCTGCACGATGCCAAGAAAATGGCCATAAATGCAAAACCTAAACATACTAATTTTTTCATTGTGTGACTCCTTGGCTCATTCGAGTTAATGGACACCTTTGCCCAATAAAATAATTTCAACCGTCTGAATCATAATTAACATATCCATCAGAAAGCTGTGATTTTTGGTGTAGTACAAATCGTATTGCAGTTTATTTTTGGCATCCTCAACGGAAGCGCCGTAGGGATATTTTAATTGCGCCCAACCCATCAACCCAGGCTTCACTTTATGACGAGTGTCGTAAAAAGGAATTTGCTGCGCTAAATCGGTAACAAATTCCGGGCGCTCTGGACGAGGCCCAACGAAACTCATACTACCTGCTAAAACGTTGTAAAGCTGTGGGAGCTCATCCAAACGCGTATTGCGAATAAATGCTCCCACTTTGGTAACTCGTGCATCATTTTTTTGTGCCCAGACCGCGCCGTTTTTCTCCGCATCCTGACGCATGCTGCGAAATTTATAGATGCGGAAATGACGACCATTTAAACCAACGCGCACCTGATGATACAAAATTGGCCCAGGGCTTTCTAATTTCACTGCAATGGCTGTGAGCAACATGAAAGGCCAAAGGACAATAAAAAATGCAGACGCCAAAATCAAATCAAAAAGACGTTTTGCCATGAGGCGTCGCTTCGAATATTTGAAGCCATCCGAATACAGCATCCAGCTCGGTTGTAAAAGCGTTATATCAATCTTACCCAATTCTCGCTCGCAAAAACTCAGCGCATCACATGAAGGAACACCGGCAAGTTTGCAATCGAGGAAATCATTAAGCGGGAAAGCTGCATCGCCTTGTGCTCTGCGGCGCTCATCCGGCGCAACGACAATTTCAGAAATGTGTGAGGCTTTTACAAAATCCAACCAATTTCCGGGCAGAGGTAAAATTGCCTTTGAGTCCACTTGCTCGCGTTCATTGGCGTTTGGGATACAACCAACAACTTCTACACCCAGCACATCTATTTCCGGCGCCAAATCGTCTAATAATTTCTTTGCGCGCTCGCCCGCGCCATAAATAACAACCCTGCGTTTTAACTTCGCGGTATCAACTACCAGCATAAAGATAACGCGTGCGACTATCACCAACAGACTGCTTAAAATGACCGCCCAAAAAATAAAGCCTTGGGCAATAAACCCACCAGGAATGAGCATGGCTAGCACATATAAACTCAGGCTTCCCAGAAAAAAGAAGCTAACCACGGTACGCAATACCATGCTGCGAAAACCTTCGCGCACCATGGCTAGATAAACCCCCATCGACAGCGTGCAGCAACTTAATACAAAGGAAAATACAGCGAAGGGGGGCCAATAGAATTCTGCGAGTGCTAACACCTTTTCATGCGCAGCCATGGATTGAATAAAACTCAATGCCAGCCACGCCGCTAATACCAGAAGAATAGCTTCCGCAATTCCCAAAAATAAATAAGGGAGGTGAACATAGTGCTTGTTGAGGCGTATGTAAGACAAATCCGGATCCTTCACGTAACAAGTTGTTAGCGGTAATAAATGTCGACCACAATAAGATGACACAAAGACCGGCATTATAGCGACTTTTGTTACAAATGCTCGACCTTCAATGACGTTATTCTGTCAGCCGTCGGCGGTAAACGATATTTTTAGCCATGACTCGCGGATTTCCCGCTTTTTTTTCGAATTCACATAGGCACTTGTGATAACTTATCGCACCTCGAATACCCCTATGACGGATACACCGACAACTAAGGATCTAACCTATGTTCGCCAGCAATCCCACTATTTGTATTATTGGTTTAGGCTACGTTGGCCTTCCCCTCGCCGTTGAGTTCGGCAAGCAAACCAAAACCATTGGTTTCGATATCAACCAAGCACGTGTTGAAGAGTTGCTTAAAGGCCATGACCATACCTTAGAGTTAAACGCCGAAGAGCTGGCCGAAGCCAGCATGCTGACTTACACCACCAATGAAGCTGACATCAAAAACGCCGATGTCTATATAGTGACAGTGCCCACGCCAATTAACTCAAGCCACCAACCAGACTTGACCCCACTGGAAAAGGCCTCTGCTCTGTTGGGCCGCGTTATTGGCAAAAACGCCATTACCATTTACGAATCAACCGTATACCCCGGCTGCACCGAAGAAGTGTGCGTTCCGATTATCGAAAAAGTGTCTGGCCTGACTTTTAACAAAGACTTCTTCGCCGGCTACAGCCCCGAGCGTATTAACCCGGGCGACAAAGAGCGCCGTGTTCATAACATCATCAAAATTACCTCCGGCTCGACACCAGAAGTCGCCGACTACGTTGATCAGCTTTACCGCAAAATCGTTGTAGTAGGCACCCACAAAGCCAGCAGCCTGAAAGTTGCCGAAGCCGCAAAAGTGATTGAAAACACCCAGCGCGACTTGAATATCGCCCTTGTGAATGAGCTGGCGTTGATCTTCAATAAGCTGGGAATTGACACGCTTGAAGTTCTGGAGGCAGCGGGAACCAAGTGGAATTTCCTACCCTTCCGCCCCGGTTTGGTTGGCGGTCACTGCATCAGCGTTGACCCCTATTACCTCACCCACAAAGCCCAACAGGTTGGCTATTACCCGGAAGTCATCTTGTCTGGCCGCCGCGTTAACAACAGCATCGGCGCATTTGTGGCCGACTCGGTTGTGAAGATGATGACCAAGCGCAAAGCCCACGTTGTTGACTCCCGAGTGCTGATTCTGGGGCTGACCTTTAAAGAAAACTGCCCCGACCTGCGCAATACCGGCGTGATCGACATTATCGAAGAACTGCAAACCTACAACACCAATGTCGATATCTATGACCCGTGGGCAGACCACAAAGAAGCCCACCACGAGTACGGCGTAAGCTTGATCGACGCACCCCAGCCCGGCACTTACGACGCCATTATCATTTGTGTTGGCCATAACACGTTCAAGGAAATGGGCGCCGAAGGTATACGCGCACTGGGCAAGCCTAATAGCGTTCTGTTCGATGTTAAACACATCCTCCCCAAACACGCTGTTGACGCACGACTTTAATTTTTGTGATTAGGCTTTTATGAAGATTCTTGTAACAGGAACTGCTGGCTTTATAGGTGCTGCGCTCGCGCAGCGCCTATTAGCGCGCGGCGATGAGGTTATTGGTGTAGACAACATCAACGATTATTACGATGTTGAACTCAAGAAAAGCCGCTTGGCGCTCTTAACGCCAAACACGAGCTTCACCGATATTCGCTGCAATCTTGAAGATAAAGCGGCCATAGATCAGCTGTTCAAAACGCACAAACCGCAAGCCGTGGTGAACTTGGCTGCGCAAGCCGGCGTGCGTTATTCACTGGTCAACCCACAAGCCTACATAGACTCCAATATCACCGGCTTTTTGAATATCCTTGAAGCTTGCCGCCATTTCGGGATTGAACACTTGGTCTATGCGTCGAGCAGCTCCGTCTACGGCGCAAACACCTCTATGCCCTTTTCCATCCAAAACAATGTGGATCACCCGGTCAGCCTTTATGCCGCCAGCAAAAAGGCGAATGAGTTGATGGCGCACACCTACAGCCACCTATTCAATATCCCAACCACTGGCCTGCGTTTCTTCACCGTCTACGGCCCTTGGGGCAGACCGGATATGGCGCCCATTATCTTCACCAAAAAGATTTTGGCGAGCGAATCGATTGACGTCTTCAACTACGGCAACCACCGCCGCGATTTCACCTATGTGGATGATATTGTCGAAGGCATTATTCGCACACTGGATAAACCGGCCACCACCAACACGCTTTGGACTGGAGATCACCCCGATCCCGCCACATCCAAAGCGCCATACAAAATCTATAATATTGGCTCGAACAATCCAGTCGAACTCTTACATTTCATTGAAGTACTGGAAGATTGCTTGGGTAAAAAAGCGGTTAAAAACCTACTACCTATGCAGCCCGGCGATGTGCCTGATACCTATGCGGATGTAGATGCGCTTATCAAAGATGTGGATTACAAACCAACCACCTCCGTTGAAGTGGGCGTGGAACGGTTTGTGAAGTGGTATCGCGACTACTATCGCGTTTAATTCTCGCGTTTAATCTGTTAAAACTTGGCTCGATTTTATGACTCAGAACAGCATCAAGCACGCCATGACCGTCGATGTGGAAGACTACTTCCACGTCGCCGCATTTAATAAAGTTATCGACCAAACCAGCTGGGACGAATGGCCCTGCCGCGTAGAAGCCAACACCCACAAACTGCTGCAGCTATTTGCCGATACCAATATCAAGATCACCTTCTTTATTTTGGGCTGGGTTGCTGAGCGCTACCCCGAACTGGTGAAGGCCATTCGCGACCAAGGCCATGAAATAGCCTCACACGGGTACAGCCACCAGCTCATCTACAAGCAAGACCAGCAGGTCTTTCGCGAAGAAACAGCCAAATCCAAGCAGATTTTGGAGGATATAGCTCAGGTTCAAGTTACCGGCTACCGCGCCGCCAGCTACTCCATCACCCGCAAATCTCTGTGGGCATTGGATACCTTGGCAGAGCTGGGTTTCACTTGGGATTCCAGCATATTCCCCACTCGCCACGACAACTACGGTATTCCCGGCAGCCCGGAAGAGCCCTATAAAATCATTACCACCAGCGGCGCTGTACTGACTGAATTCCCGCTCACTACCGCAAAAGTATTTGGCCAATCTGTACCCGCAGCTGGCGGCGGTTACTTCCGCCAATATCCATACGCGCTTTCACGTTGGCTATTCGAGCGCGCCAGCCTGAACCAAACCAAACCGCAAATTTTCTATTTGCACCCTTGGGAAATTGACCCCGACCAACCGCGCGTCCCTAACGCCAGCTGGTTCAGTAACTTCCGTCACTACACCAATCTCAAGCGCTGCTTGCCGCGCTTGGAACGCATGATTGATGACTTTGAGTTTGGGACGATTAGCCAGAGCCTAGGCTCAGTATCGATATCAAAAACAATTAAGTTGAATGATTTATTAGAAGATATTAATCCGTAGTGTTGTGGACGAATTAAGGCTATCTAAGTAGAATCGCGCCTCGCATTTTAGACGCGATCTTTTAGCAAATACGCAAAAGGTTATCAAAGCAATTAAGCATCCATAGCTCAGTTGGATAGAGTAGCGGCTTCCGAAGCCGTTGGTCGCAGGTTCGACTCCTGCTGGATGCGCCAATTTCAAAATGAAAAAAAGCCTGCGCAATGCAGGCTTTTTTGTTTTTGCTCATCGACTTAATATCATCCGAAACTCAACGCATCAAAACGCTTCATCCAAGTATTTTCCGCAATAAAGTTTTCGCGCACCTCTAACGAATCCACATGAGCAAGTGCAGCTTGGATTACAGCTTCAATATCCGCGTCAGGCTCACTCAAGAAAGTACCCGCATCTACTTGATGCTCCAACATCTCTCCAAAATTTGTAGCCACCACAGGAATGCCCAAAGCGCGATATTCGTAAAACTTTATGGGATCGACACTCGCAGTGAGCTGATTTTTTTTAAAGGGAATCAAGCCCACATCAAACCCCTTCATAACCGCTATTGCGGATGCGTGGTCACAAGCAGGCAAGATTTGAATATTCGCAGGTAAATTTTCTGGCACGTTTAAATAGCAAGGCCCCACCAAACGCACCTGCGCACTAGGAAATAATTGCGCTAAACGAATAAGCCAATCCCAATCAAACCATTGCGCGATAGTGCCTAGGTAACCCAAAACGATTGGATTATTTTTTTCTCGCTTAGCAACTACAGGCAAAAATAAATTTGGCATCAAGGCATTGCGAATCAATTGAATGTCTTTCCGCACTTGCTGCCATTTGTCTTGCAAGCCACTGGAAGATACCGCCATGAGATCAACTTTTTGCGCAACTGATTGCTCGCGACGAATAAAAGCCGAACGCGATAAGCCGCGATAAAATTGCGGGTAGTCATCCATAGCATCATAAAACGAAATGCAATTTGGCAAGGATTGCAAAGCTTGCAATGCTAGCTCTGAAGGCTTGCCAATGGCGAGAATGGTTTTATCTTTTGCAGAAAAATCTTGCAGCTTTTGCAGGAGTGGTCGCCACAACACAGCATTAATAAATTGCGAGCCCGCCAAAGGTTCAATCGGTAAACTTTTAGGCGAAATAATTTCCAACCATTCAGGTACTTCAGTTGCGCAATCATCAGGCGATTGCGCGATACGTTTGAAATCGCTGAGTGCGGGAAGGCGTGTGGGGTAGGGATTAACCCAAAGTACGCGACATTGATATTTTTCGTGAAACCAGCGCACAAACATATGTGGGCGCTGGGCAAAACTAGACCAAGCTAAAGGCGCAAGATAAATTAATTGCATTGCGCCGCATACTCGCGCAGCACTTGATGAATTCGCTCTGCAGCTTTGCCATCACCATAAGGAGAAACACCACGAGCCACAGCGCGATAAGCAACCTCATCATCAAGCAGCAATTGGCACTCACGCACAATCGCATCAAAATGCGGGCCGACTAATTTAACAACGCCTGCGTCAACCGCTTCCGGGCGCTCAGTTTCGCAACGCAACACCAACACAGGTTTTGCCAATGCAGGAGCTTCTTCTTGCACGCCGCCGGAATCACTCAAAATAAGATGTGCGCGCTGCATAGCGGCTACAAATGGCAAATAATCGAGCGGAGGACACAAAATAATTTGCGGATGTTTATCTAACAATTCATACGCAATTTCTTGAATATTGGGATTAGGATGTACCGGATACAAAATTTGTACATCCGGATTATTATCCGCAATATGTTTTACTGCTCGGCAAATTTCGCGATAAGGTTGACCAAAGTTTTCGCGCCTGTGCGCGGTCACCAAAATTAAACGTTTACTATCATCAAGCGGAAGATCTAACGGCAAATGTTCAGCACTCACTGAATGCAGCGCATCAATAACCGTATTGCCCGTTACCCACACTTTTTCGGCAGCAATATTTTCTTTCAATAAATTATCACGCGAACTTGGCGTAGGTGCAAAATGCCATTTTGCCAAGCGGCCAGCAATTACACGATTCATTTCTTCCGGAAATGGATTCTCTATATCCCAAGTACGCAAGCCTGCTTCGATGTGCCCAAAGGGAATGCGCAAATAAAAACAAGCTAAAGCCACGGTCATTACGGTTGTGGTATCACCCTGTGCAAGCACCACATCCGGCCTTTCAACTTGCAAAACTTCGTCGAGTTTAATTAAGAGGCGCGCCGTTAAAGTAGGCAAGGATTGATTCGGCTGCATAATATCCAAATCAATATCAGGAACAATATTAAATACGGCAAAAACCTGATCAAGCATTTGGCGATGTTGCGCCGTTGCCAATACGCGCACATCGAAATCCGGATTTTTTTTCAACTCTAAAATCACCGGCGCCATTTTAATAGCTTCAGGGCGCGTTCCGGCAACACAAATAATTTTCATGCAATCAACTCAAACAGAAATAGATAAATAAGCGATTAATGTACGCCGGGGCGATAAGCGTGTGGGACCCATGGCCCCCACTTTTTCTCGTAGGTTACTTTGTTTTGCTCGAACAACTTTTGGCGTGCTTCCATTTTCAATTTATTGAACGATGCCGATAAGTGGTGATGAATAAACACATCATCTGCACAATAAATGGAAAAGCCTGCTTGTTCTACACGGCGACAATAATCATCGTCTTCAAAGAAGCCAATACCAAAAGCTTCATCTAACAAACCTACTTTTTCATAGGCTGCACGCGAAATCATTACACAGAAAAACGCAGCGGTACGCAGGGGAGTTAATTGCCCAATGTGACGCCTAGTAAATTTGCTGGACTCAATAAGCATTTCATCCATATCAGCGTATTGAATAGCGATCTTGGCTTCGTTGCCAATATTGCCGGTTACCGGCCCCAACAAACCTATAGTTTCATCGCGCTGCATATGTTTAACCAAACTCGTAACCCAACCCGGTGTTACATGGGTATCGTTGTTGAGCAACACTAAATATTCACCTGTCGCCACAACCAAACCTTGATTATTACCCGCCGCAAAACCTTTATTATCAGGATTCAAAATAAGAATTCGATTATCGCCTTGCTTTGCCCATTCGCTTAGATATGCAGGCGAATCATCTGCAGACGCATTATCGACAACAATAATTTCAAGATTGGAATAATCTGTGTATTTATCCAAACTCATTAAGCACTGCTTGGTTAAATCCAAATTATTGTAGGTCACCACTATAACGCTGACTTTAGGTTGCACGTGCAAGTTATTTAACGCACGCGCTAAATCGCGCGCGCGATGGTGCCAGGTTTGTTGCTCCGCAAAAGCCCTGCGCTCTGCAATAGCAACTTCACTTGCAGGCTCCGCAAGAACAGCCGCAACCTGCGCAACAAAATGTTCGTGATTAGTTCCAACGCGAATCAAATCGCCAAACTGTTTTGTTTCTGGGACATCGACGGCAACCACAGGCTTTCCTGCGCCCAAATATTCATAAACCTTAACCGGGTTAGTGGCAAGAATCAGCGGAATAACTTTAAAGGGCAGCAAGCACACATCAAACGCATAGAGATAATGCGTTAATTCCGCATAAGGAACCTCACCAACAAACACAATATTCTGTTGCGATTTTAATTGCGCTTTAGCATTAACCGTATCAGCACCCACCAACAAAATAAGACAGTCATTAAATCGCTGCGCCAGTGCACGAATTAATTCAATATCAAACCACTCTGCTATAGCGCCGTAATAGCCAATGATTTTTCGGCCTTGGGCATCGCGATAAACCCTGCGCGGTGTTTGGGAAAAATATTCATACTCACCCGCATTGCGAATAATTTCACGACGCGCAGTATGTTTTGCAACTATGTCATCCAAAAAACCAGACGTCGTAACGGTTAAATCTGCCGCTTTAAATAAACGATGTTCTAACGTAATAATTTCTTTGCCGGTATTTTCAAAACCTTCGTGATGATCCATGCAGTCATAAACCAATTGGCCGTTAGGAATCTGCTCCGCAATGGGGTACCAAAAAGGATGCTGCACCACATTAATAACCTTGGCAGCGCTTGCCCACAACAACAATTCACCCAAGCTGGCCAAAAGTTGTTGGGTAATTTCAGGGGATGGCGCGTGGTGATAAATAACACTTAAGGCCTTAACACATAAATTGATTTGAAATAAGCGACCATCTTTATCTAATTGTTCTATCGCAAAACCAGCTGTTTTTGCCTCCAGCAAATTGGAAGACACATAAAACACACGATCGCCTTCCGCCGCCAATGCCTGTGCAATTTGCTGGGGACGCTGGTGGCGAAAATGCCAATCTATAACGCCCCATACAATAAAATCTTTGCCCGATGACTGCGCGGGAACAACAGAAGAATTGCCAAGATGGACTAAATGCGGAGAATCCAATTGCGATTCTGCTGTGACAATTTGTGCAGATGAATTCACCATTGAGTGAATCCATTTACCGAAAAACACACGATTTAATTGCTGCAACGAACGCGGTAAGCGTTGATTCAAATTGCGCATACTGAGCAGTAATTTGCTTTTGTCTTCTACACTTAAACCATGCTTTAACAAGCGTACAGCAAAGCGCAGAGGCTTAGTGATTTTCCACGAATGGCTATTGGTAATAAGTTGAATATGTGCATTTAGATGATGACTATGTTCGTAGGATGCCTGTAAATCTTGCTTCAGTTTTGCAATTGTATTTAATGCATCGGCAACTTTTTCATCAAGCTGTTTAATATGCAGATCACGCTCCTGCATATCCTTGTTTAATTGCTTAACTTGAGCCACACGCTCTTGATCTAGCTTTTCCAAGTCGCGATAAAGCGCTTGAACTTGCTCGGCGCGTTCACGCGTAAATTTTTCAAGATTTTCGATGTACTGTTCTTTTTGCTCAATGGTCTGCTCATGCAATTGAATTTTTTGCTCTGATTCTGCTTTTACAACATAGAGATCATCAACAATAGTGAAGGAGCTTTTGGCGAACAGCAAAGCGTCATACCAATATTTCAAGTGCGCAGCGAAGGCTTCATCGTGAAGTGATTTTTTACCACAAGCCACATCAAGTAATTGGGTATATATTTGCCCAACCATTTGTGGACAGGCATCATCCAGCAGCAAATCATTTAGTTCATAGTGCGTGTGGCGCAAACTATCATCAATAA
The DNA here is from genome assembly GCA_021151525.1 of Cellvibrionaceae bacterium. Taxonomy (GTDB): domain Bacteria; phylum Pseudomonadota; class Gammaproteobacteria; order Pseudomonadales; family Cellvibrionaceae; genus Cellvibrio. The sequence goes on from JAGKXD010000009.1 coordinate 29,622, forward strand.
AGTCGTTGAGAAAAATACTCAACTCGTCGGCATTAATCGGCAAATTAATTTCTTTTGCTAACCGCGCAAGCTCGCTCGCCGGATTTTGCATAAAGAAATCATAATCCACCAAAGATAGGTTTTGCTTATTAGAAAATGTCAGTGCAGCAATAACATGCGTGAACCACAACAAATAGGCTTTCTCTGCCACAAAACCATCGCGCTTTTGCAAGGACTTAACTACGCTAAGTGGATGGCGAATGCTGAGCACATAACTCACATCGTAATTGCAGTGCAAAAAAACCTGATCCCAAAACGGCAGCAATTTTGCAATGCGCGGATCTTTCAAACCAAAGATTGGGGCTTGGGCAACTTTGTTGCGTAACAACTCTACAGCTTTTAAAAAATAACCTTGCTGCTGCAGCTGCTGAATATTAGCTTCAGTGATCGGCGTTAAGAAATCCCACTCGCTATTAATTGCGTGCAGCATTTCAATATTAAACGCGTTGATATCCGCATCTTCCCAAAAGCCTTTTGCATTGACCTCTGCCATGGCAGGCAAAAGATTATCGCCAAGATTGACGCCCATGACTTGTAGGCCACGCGTAATTAAACTTGTGCCCGTGCGGTGCATACCAATCACAACAATTAACTTATGGGTTTCTGTAACCACAATGACTCTCTTGAAAAAAGGACGAAAACATGAATCTGGAAAGCAAGGACGCTATTTTCCTACACTTTAGGCGCAGACACCATGCCGATAAAACGATTTTGCGAAAGGATAGGCCGCGAAGATAAACCGCTAAGAATTAGCGATTCCCAAATACTGAATGATTTGTTCTACGCAAGCTTCGGCGGATGCACTTCCTGCCATTAAATGAAGCTCTGGCTGAGCCGGTGTTTCATAAGCGCTATCAATACCGGTAAAGTTCCTTAGTTCGCCACGCCGCGCTTTGGCATAAAGACCTTTTACATCGCGTTTTTCACACTCAGTTAAAGGAGTGTCAACAAAGACTTCAACAAATTCTCCCGGAGCAAACAGCTTGCGTGCCATTAAACGCTCTGCGCTGTAAGGAGAAATAAAGGATGCAAGCACAATTAAACCAGCATCCACCATCAAGCGCGCCACCTCCGCAACACGGCGAATATTTTCAACCCGGTCCGCCTCAGTGAAACCCAAATCGCGATTTAAACCATGACGCACATTATCGCCATCCAACAAATAAGTATGTAATTTTTTGTCGAACAAACGCTTTTCCAACAGGTTCGCGATAGTGGATTTTCCGGAACCCGACAAACCCGTAAACCAAATACAGCGTGCTTGCTGCTGCTTCAAGTCTGCGCGCGCATTTTTATCAATGGTTAACTGTTGCCAGCGAATATTGGTAGACCTGTGCAAGGCAAACTCTATATGCCCCTGCCCTAGGAACTCTGAGGTTTGTGCATCCAATACAGTGAACACAGCGCCGTCACAAATATTAATAGCTTCTGAGGTGCTGATATTGATAAGCCCGCGCTCATTAGCATTAATTTTTTTTGCCGAGAGATGCTCGCCTGTTTGGTCCTGCTCGCGATATTTAATGGCCGTGACATTGAAGGACACCGAATGGCCATCTGCCACTAACATATAAGTGCGCCCCGCCACCAAAGCGCGTGACGACTGCCAGGAAATTTTGGCTTGGAATTGATCGGCCAAATTAATCATGATTGCGATTCTCCTTCCCAAACGGCATCCATAGGCAACGGAAATAATCCGGTAAATTTATCGCGCACATCATCAATCATTTCGATTGAAAGTAATTCATCGTAACGGCTCATCATTACCGTTAATTCAATACTCGGCGCAGAAACTAAACGTATACGTATGCGGTAAATACCTTTTTGATAAGTGCAATCTAAATTGACACGCAAGCGCCGCACACCATTGAATTCTGGAATCGCGATGCGGCGACCACCAAGCTGCATACCGCGACTATCAATAATATCCAAAATTAAAACCGGGCATTCCACTACAATTGTTTTTTGCACATCAACAACTAGTGCAACTTGATCACCATAAGCGAGAGTGGCGTGTTGTCCCATTTCTAAAAATTCGGCCTTGACAATATCAAAACCACTGGCCGCAAAACCCTTATCATGACGCTGCAGTGCAACGCCCAAACCAGATTCTTCAACACGATCTTTTTGCACAATAAATAAATATTCAGCAATAACATCGTCAGGTAAACCGGCTTTTACAACTCTGCCCTTATCTAACAAGAGTGCACGATTACAAAATGCACGCACCGCACTTAAATCATGCCCCACAAATAATAAGGTTGTGCCGCGCTTTAAAATTTCTTCGATTTTGGCGAGCGCTTTAGCTTGGAAACGTGCATCACCTACGGACAAGGCTTCATCGACAATTAATACATCGGGATCTACGTGCACTTGCACGGCAAAAGCTAAACGCACCATCATTCCCGAGCTGTAGGTTTTTACGGGGCGATGAATAAAATCGCCAATATCTGCAAAAGCAACAATTTCATCATAACGATCTTGAATTTCACTTTTGCTCAAACCCAAAATAGATGCATTTAAAAAAACATTTTCGCGACCGGTAAACTCAGGATCAAAACCACTACCCAACTCAAGCAAGGCAGCCACGCGCCCTTTAACTTCCACCTCACCCGCTGTTGCCTGCAAAGTACCAGCAATAATTTGCAAGAGCGTACTTTTACCGCTGCCGTTTAAACCAATAATGCCCAAGCTATCGCCGGTGGCAACACTAAAATCAATTTGGCTCAAGGCGTGCACGGGCTGGCAATATTTTTGTGTAATTCGCGTAGCATAATTAGGAAATAATTTTCCACACAAACTTACCACCAAAGGCACGAATAATCGACTAAAAGGAGTTTTCCAAATCAGGTAGGTTTTTGAAAGGTTACTAACGCGAATCATAAAATATTCCTTAGTAGTCCTTAGAGTACATCAGCAAAGCCGGGCTTTACTTTGCGGAAAAAATAATTCCCCGCATATGCAACAACAAGTGCAGCGACCGAATAAATAATCCACCCAGTCAAGCTTGGCAACTTGCCATAAATTAAAACTGCACGACAAGACTCCACCACATAAGATAAAGGATTAAGCGAAATCCACAGTTGGAATTTTTCAGGCAATATACTCGTTGAATAAAACACTGGGCTTAAAAACAATAAGAGCGTTGCCAAGGTGCCAGTGATTTGTTGTATATCGCGCAAATAAACTCCTAGCGCCGCAAGCACCCACGAAATACCCAACATCAAAATACAATAAGGCAATAGAATTACCGGAAGCAGCAAAGCCGTTGCCGGAATCGTTTTTAATTCAATTAGGATTAACAACAAAAGCAGGGCAAAACTAATTAAGAAAGTAAACAACCCACTAAACAAGGTAACCCACGACAAAATATCTAACGGGAACACTATTTTCTTTACGAAGTTTTGATTGCCTACAATTAATAGTGGCGATTTGGTCAACGTCTCTGTTAGTAAGCCATGAATACTCAAACCCAAAAACAAAATAATGGCAAAGCTCAAGGTGGTTTCACCGCTGGTATCGGTCCAGCGCGATTTAAATACGGTTTGAAACACAAAGGTATAAATCGACAACATCACAACAGGTGTTACTAGCGACCACAGCAAACCCAGCGCAGAGCCACGATAGCGTGCTTGCACATCGCGCTTTAGCAGCTGCCAAATAAGCGATCTATTTTTCCAGGCTTGAACAAACATAAAAATCCCAACAGTAATTATTGGTTGCGCAACATCCAATCAATAGTTTTGCGAATACCGGTTTCAAAACTTTCTACCGGACGATAATTTAATTCTTCATGGCATTTGCTGGGGTCTATCGCATAGCGACGATCATGCCCTAAACGATCAGTTACAAAAGTAATTAAGGACTTTGCAGATTCGCCTTTTGCACAGGGCGACAACTTAAAACGCTCACGAAGTTGGGTATCGTTGGCAAAGAGCTCATCAAGCAAGTCGCAAATTAAATTAACAATATCAATATTCTGCCACTCGTTTTCGCCACCCAGGTTGTAAACTTCGCCCACTTTGCCGCGCTGTAAAATTAAATCAATTGCGCGGCAGTGATCCTCCACATAAAGCCAATCGCGAATATTTTTACCATCGCCATAAATAGGCAGAGATTTACCCGATAAAATATTTTTAATAATTAGGGGAATTAATTTTTCAGCATCCTGATAAGGCCCATAATTATTTGAGCAATTGCTGGTAGTCACTTTCAAACCATAAGTGTGGTGATAAGCTCGCACCAAATGATCCGACGCTGCTTTGGATGCTGAATAAGGCGAATTGGGTGCAAAGGCCGTTTGCTCGGTAAACGCTGGGGCAGTATCAGTTAAAGACCCATAAACCTCATCCGTTGATACATGATGAAACTTGTGATCTTCCACACCCTTATCTAACCAATATTTTTTTGCGGCCTTCAATAGATTGTGTGTACCGAAAACATTAGTTTGAATAAATGCATCAGGCCCGGAAATAGAACGATCAACATGGGACTCAGCCGCAAAATGCACCACCCTATTGATGTGGTATTTTTCAAAAAGCTCTTCAACTAATAATGGGTCGCAAATATCGCCATGAACAAACACCAAGCCCTGCTGTTCTAAATCAGCAATATGCTTACGATGACCGGCATAGGTTAAAGCATCCAGCACAATCAATTGATCTTGTGGATGTTGCTGCATCCAGTAATGGCAAAAATTGGCACCAATAAATCCAGCACCACCAGTAACAAGTATTTTGTTCATATCTTCTTTCTATCAATGAATTCTTTGATGCGACACAGTCAAGATCGTTTAAGCGCACTCAACATTTTTGCCAAGCCAGCCTGCCAATGTACAGGTGCAACAGGTAGATCATCCCACGTCGCCTTTTTATTGAGCACACTGAAAGCTGGGCGTTGGGCTGGTGTTGGGTAATCCAAGGTTGTTATTGGCTTGATAGCAGGTTTGCGATTCAACAAGCCAACAGATTCAGCTTGCTCAACAATTGCCACTGCAAAATCATACCAACTGGCTACGCCTGCATCTGAAAAATGCCACAATTTTTGCTCTGGTTTTGCCAATAACAATTGCCAAAGCATTTCAGCCAAATGAGTAGCGTAAGTGGGTGTACCTATTTGATCAGACACTATGCCCAGCTGTTCACGCTCACCCGCCAAACGCAAAATAGTTTTTGCAAAGTTAGCGCCGTGTTCACCGTAAACCCAACCTGTGCGAACCACATAAGCGGTAGCACATTCATTCAATGCAAACTGCTCACCAAATTGTTTGGTTTTTCCGTATACACCTATTGGGTTTGTTTGGTCTGCCGTATCGTATGGGCTCGATTTTTTTCCATCGAACACAAAATCTGTAGAAACATGAATAAGTGTTTTTTTATTTTTCTCGCACCACTGCACCAATTGCTGCACAGCATCTGCATTTATTTTTTGCGCAAGCGCAGCTTCGCCTTCTGCTTTATCGACAGCGGTATAAGCGGCGGCATTAATAATGGCATCCGGCGAATAAATATCGAGCATGCTGGAGATGGTTTCTAGCTGTGCCAAGTCCAATTCTGCCCGCGTTAAGGCAATTAACTCCAACTCTGAATTTGCCGCAAAAACCGCTTTGGTTTTTTGCAGTGCATAACCAAGCTGGCCGTTAGCGCCGGTCACTAATACTTTCACGCGTAGACCTCGGCGTCTGCAAGGCGTTTAGCGGCCAAATCTTTTGCGGACAAAATCGGTTCTGCACCATCAAGCGGCCATTGAATATTTAATGCAGGATCATTCCACAAGAGCGAGCGATCAAATTCCGGCGCGTAGTATTCTGTACATTTGTAATAGAGCTCAGCATGCTCGCTGACCACCGAAAAGCCGTGCGCAAAACCTGGCGGAATCCACAACATTAATTTGTTGGCTGCAGAAAGATGTACACCAACTGACTGCCCAAAGGTAGGTGATGACTTGCGCAAATCAACCGCAACATCAAACACTTCGCCAGCAATGACGCGCACAAGTTTTGCTTGTGGTTTTTGGATTTGATAATGCAAACCGCGCACAACATTTTTTTGCGAAGAGCTTTGATTGTCTTGCACAAAGGAAACATTTAAATCTAAATCATCAAACCATTGTTGGCGAAAGCTTTCGTAAAAATAGCCGCGCTCATCGCCCCATATTTTTGGTTTGAATATCAATACATCTGGAATTGCTGTTTTTATAACTTCCATTAAAAAACTCGGTCATTCAAAATTTCTAATAAATATTGTCCGTAACCACTTTTCAGTAGCGGCTCGGCTAAACGCTCTAGCTGCGCTTTATCGATATAGCCCATGCGATAAGCGATCTCTTCAGGGCAAGCCACTTTTAAGCCTTGGCGCTTTTCAATTGTTTGAATAAATTGGCTTGCCGCTAATAGATTGTCGTGCGTGCCTGTATCTAACCAAGCAGCACCGCGCCCCAACAACTCAACGGTTAATTGACCGCGTTCTAAATAGGTTTTATTGACATCGGTAATTTCCAATTCACCGCGCGCAGATGGCTTAATTGATTTTGCAATTTCAATAACACTGTTGTCGTAAAAATACAGACCTGTGACCGCGTATTTGGATTTGGGTTGCGCCGGCTTTTCCTCAATCGACAACACATTGCCGTTATCATCAAACTCAACGACGCCATAAGCGCGCGCATCATCAACATGATAACCAAACACAGTTGCTCCGCTGGTGCGCGCATCGGCATTTTGCAGCAAGCGCGAAAATTCATGGGCGTAATAAATATTATCGCCAAGCACCAAGGCGCAATTATCGTCGCCAATAAAATCTTCACCAATAATAAATGCTTGCGCCAAACCATCGGGTGACGGCTGCTCGGCATATTCAATACGCAAACCCCAATCACTACCATCACCCAAGAGTTCGCGATAGGTAGGCAAATCTCTCGGCGTGGAAATAATTAAAATATCGCGAATACCCGCCAACATAAGAGTGGTAAGCGGGTAATAAATCATGGGCTTATCGTAAATAGGAACAATTTGTTTGCTAATTGCTTTGGTCAGCGGGTAAAGACGCGTTCCCGAACCACCCGCCAGCACTATGCCTTTGCGATTTTGTTTTAATGTTGCAGCTGCTTTTAACATTGCCTCAAAATTCCGTTAGGATTTTTATTTTAACCAACGCCAATCGGCGGCAATTCCCATATCTGTTAAGAGCGATTTTAGTTGCATATTCGCTGCACGAAAACGCCAACTTAAACACGCTCGCAATATCGCATAGTAAGGTGATAAATGTTTTTTCCGATAAGCACCAGAAAATATTCGCTCTGCCTTTATACTGTGCGATGAGCTTATCGCCAAAAACTGACACACTTTTTCCATGCTAGCGGCGTGCTCGTGTTTTAAGCTATCGCTTTCTAAAACTAGAATTTGTTCGTCACTAAAATACTGGCGAACATTCGCAAGCTGCTCCGCATAAAATCCACGATCCACATAAGAGTGGCGCCTATGCGAACAGCCCAGACGCGCGCCTTCCGCCATCAAGCGCTTGGGCTCACGCAATAGCGCCAGCCACAATGGTAAACGTTCGTTAGCACGCGACTTTTCCATTTCATAATGGGAAATTGCTCGCTCCGCAGGATCGCGCAGCATGACAATCAGTTTCAGCGCGGGATTATACCGCTTTAATGCGGGAATAATTTCAGTCCAGTAGAGATAAATGGGGGTTGCTTCACCCCAGAGCAGCGATTCGTCCGCACCTTCGAAATAAACCGAATAGCGCTGATTGATGTCCTCCACCGTCCAATCACTTGAATAGTCCTCCGCATCAAAGAGATGAACCTCCTTCCCTGCCGCCATACACACATCTGGATGCTGCGACAGGAAGTGACTAAGGGCACTGGTACCCGACTTCTGGGCACCTATGATCATGAAATCTAATGACTTCACGCCACCTCCCGAATAGATTCCATCAACTCGGTAATATGATCGCGCGAATAGAACTCCCAAATAGCATCTCCAAAGCGCATTAAGCGGCGATAAAGCTGCTCCATCAGCACCAAATCATAGACATCATTGCGGCTTGAACGGGTCTGAATACTGCCCTCGTAAGGCGACGATAAAGCGAGCTCTCGGCCAATAACCCTAGGGTCTGCAACAAAATCTTCGTAGCGCAGGATTCGATTGGGTAGCTCTCGCGCAAAATGCTGGCAAAACCATTCCAAAATGTGAAGCTGGCGCTCGATCCTGCCGGGCGTGTCGGCTAACAAATCTGCAAGTTCTGGGCTGTACATTTCCCCGGCAGGCACTCGACCTTCGTTCACAGGCAAAGCCACAGAGTTCCAACTGGCAAGTACCGACAATGGATTGCGCACTATGCCGTACAAGGGAAAAGCTTGCTGCAAATCAGGTAAAAGCGCCGTAAACAAGGCATTGTGCTTAATGACCAGCGTGAAATCCGGGTTCTGGATATTCTTACTCACAGAGATTGCGCCCAGCTCCGTTTCAGGCTGGCGCAAACCGGAATTTGATACTTCATAGCTTACGGGGTTTTCAGGCACCACACCGTCTTTTTGGCGCGAATAGGCTTTACCCTGCGTTAAGGCTTGCTCGCGCGTTGCTTGCGCGAATTGCTGAATCAATTGGATAGCCGCCGCACGACCTTTGGAAGGCTCAAAATCGGTAGGCGTCATCGGCTCCATCAAGGCAACCACATTGCTATGGCTGTTTAGGATATTACAACTCAAGGTCGTACCAGCACGCGGCAAGCCTGTTAGCAGTAGTGTATTGGGGTGGGATTTCAAACTATATCTCTCTAACCTAATTGCAAGTGCGATTAAAGACTTAACGCACCAGAGTGGAATTGGTTTACATTGCCCACAACTTTTTTACATCTGCCATATCTTTTCTACATCAGCCAGCAGCGTCAAGAACGCTGTGCGCTCTTTAACCAAACTGTGAGCGTGCAGAGTTTCACTCATTTCGCACTTAAATACTGTTAAAACATGTTCATTTTGCAGCAGACGCAGAGCCTGCATGACATTTTCCAGAATGGATTCAAGATCATATGCAGGCATCAAGCAATTTTGACCTTCTTTGCAAAAACCGCGATTCCCAATGCAATCTGGAACCACGACTAAATCGCAGTAGTTCATAGCCTCTAATGCAGGCAGGTAGAAGCCTTCGGTAATGTTTGGAAGCAATACGGCTATTCGGCTGGCAGCCAAACTCTCAAACCATTGCTTGCGCGGAACCTGTTGATTGACCAACAAAACCCTTAAACCCAAAGCACCCAAACGATCATCAATCGCTGCAGCCAACTCAGGCTGTTTGATCCCCAAGATCACTAAATCATAGGTTTTTGCAAGACTTAATTCCGGCAGATCAACACCATTCGGAATGGTAAACACAGGGCCACTAACCTTTCCTGTATTTTGAATTGCATCTGCAACCTGCTGCGACACACAAATACGTATGGCGCGCTGCCCAAGATACTCAAACACATCCTCAGCGGGATCTGCGTGGCGCACATGTTGAATTAAATTGATTAGCGGCTGATTTTGCGGCCGCTCCGCAGCCAAGTATTTACGCCAATCAAGCCCGGCTAAAAATACATAATCGTAATCTGCAGGCCGATACTCGACCACACTCTTACCTTGCCACGGATTAAACTCATCCCACCGGCTAGCGTCAGAGAAACTAATACAAGGTAAAAATGAATTACTTGAAGACACATGCTCAAAATAGTCCGCCACTTTTTGATGCCCACCGGAATATCGTTGCAAATCGCGGTAAAACAACACGCGTTTTGGGCTAGAGATTTTCTGATAGAAGCGCTTAAACACATCAAAACCTTAGCGTTTGGGAAGCCGCTATTAAAACATAAGCCGATATCTTTATCTGCCCCTAAATAGCTCACACAAGCTGTGGCAAATTTCCTACAAAAAATAGCGATTTTAGCGACTATTGCATATCGCTCGATTTCAGCACAATGCTTACCACAAGGAGGAACTTAAGGAAGACTGTCGATCACGTAAGATCAACGGAAGCGCCCTTTAGATAACAGGATGTTGACTAAAGGTATGGGCAGTATGCTCAATGTACACATAGGATTTGTGTACAACAGGAAGTAAAGAACTAGGAATGTTCGGGAGATTTTCAGGAAATCTGGATGCTGTTATGGGGCCGCACCGAAAGGGCGGCCCCTCTCTTTTTTTGGGGAAGACAAAATTCTCTTCGCGCCTTTTTGGTAGAAGTGGCTTTAGCCGCGAAGCTCTTGCTCTATATATTCAATATTCGCGACTAAAGTCGCTCCTACAAAACACCGCAAAAGGAGCAATTTCTTCGCATATAAATTAACGAGCTAACAAAGGAAAACGCTCTGGATTTTCAATAATCTCTTTTGTTAAATCTATATCCAGATCCGGCCAATAAAAATGCCCCGGACAAACCTCTTCTACGTTCAATATAGCCCCGATAGACTGAGTCTTAAAAAAGGAAAGTCTCGTATGCCATAAAGAGCTCCTTATCATCGGCCAACAACCAGACGCCATACGCAGAGACATGCGTAACCTCAACCGCCGAAGTGTTGTTTCCACGCGCTAATGAGCTCATTGTAATGAAGTACCCAGTAAATACAGAGTATCGTAACTAAAGTCCTGTTCATTGGGCCATGCAATTGAACCTGAAACTACACTTACCTGCTGAAAATAGTCTTTATTTTTTAACTCTACAAAAATGCCTTTATTCAAGTAAGGAGAAACATCAAACACTTTATTAACTCCATTTTCAAAATGAAGTTTTAGTTTGTAGTCATTTAGCGGCTCTACATTTTTAACAAATGGATTCATATTTAACCTATCTTAAAGGCTCCCTTTAAGGACATATACACATTCCAATTAAACACTAATTGCACCCCCTTGATAAAGAGGGATTGAGGGGAAGGTTTTATGCATTCTAACGGTAAGAGCGGCTTTAGCCGCGAAGCTCTTGCTCTATATATTCAATATTCGCGACTAAAGTCGCTCCTACAATAGATTTTTTTCGCTTTTCATTTTTTAAATGGCCGCTTTCAGCCAAAAAATTTATGCACCATAAATCTCTTTGCAATATCCAAGCGAAAAAAAAGAGCGCCGAAGCGCTCTTTTTCAAACCACAATATTCAACTGCAAATTATTGCAATTTAACAGTGTCTGTAGACTTGTCAGACAAGTTTACAGTGGTGGTTGCAGCATCAATAGTTGAAGATGGAGCAGTAATAACTACAGTTGCAGCAGTGCGAGTAGCACCAGTTACAGTAACAAGATCAGCAGCTTTGATTACTTTAGTTTGCTTAGCAGCCAAAGTACCAGTTGCAGATGCACCAGCAGTAGTAGTTACGCCTGCTTCAGGAGTAAAGGTAATGCTGTATGGCACTGAAGAAGAACCACGGTTTACCAATACCAAACGTTGGTTGTAATCAGCCAAAGTAGTCAAGTAAGGAACTTGAATAGTGGTACCGTTGTAGCCAATAGTACCAATAACAGCTGACTTGTTAGATGGACCGAAGTTAGCGTTAGCGATACCTACCAAGCTAGATGCCAAAGTGTAAGAACCTTGGTTGATCACGCTCTTAGCAGTAATGCTTACGTTGTAGTCAGTACCCAAAGCATAACCAGCGGTAGTGAACTTGTCAGTTTTAGCTGATGGAACGTTGGTTGATGCAGTATTAGATGGCTGAGCACCGAAGGTCAAATCAGCTGCAGTGTTAGCCGCAGTGTCAGAAACGGTGAAGCTCAAATCACCAGTCAAAGTCAATGCAGACTTACCGTCAGTAATGTCAATAACTTGAGCCAAGCTGTTTACGTTAGCACCAGTTGCATCAGTAGCACCTGAAGTCAATTCAAACTTGAACTTACCGATAACACCGGTAGCAGAGTTAGTATCGAACTTGGTAAATGCTGGAGATGCACCTACGTCAGCAGTCAAATTGCTAGCAGTAAAGGTTTGCTTCAACACTTCAGCAACAGTAATTGCTGATGGGTAGCTGGTTGATGCCAATACGTTGCCAGCTGTTTGGTTAACTGCAGCACTTGGGGTGTCATACAAAGTGTAAGAAATGCTTACTGGAGCAGATGAACTTACAGCCAAAGCAGTCAAAGGCAGTGTAAATACGTCATTTTGAGTAATGCCAGCAGAAGTTAAGTCAATAATAACGTAAGCAGCGTTAGCAGTACCACCTTGAGTAACGTTTTGTGCAGTGAATGCAGTACCGTTAGTTGTCAAAGCAGGAACGTTGCCAGCAAATTTAGCATTAGTCAGGTTGATACGAACATAACCGTGACCGCCAGAAGCAACACCAGCACCAGCTTTAACTTTCAAGTTCAACTGAGTACCAGCACTAGTTACGCTGATTAAGCCTGCATCAACAGTAGTACCGTCAGATACTTGTGCTTTAAGAATAGATTCTTTAGCAACAGTCAAAGCACCAGCAATTGGGCTTACTGTCGTGTCGATTACAGCAAACGCTGAACCTGAGAACATAGCAGCGGCAATAGCCACGCCTAAAATTTTCTTGGAAACCATATGGTTAAACTCCTAATTAGTAAACTTTATAATCAACGTTGATTTGATTGGTCTTGGGGTCCTTGGGTCTGCAAGAGCAATCCCACGATTTAAAGACCGACCAAGAATATACCCTATCAATTCAATTTATCAAGCCTTAAGTTATTAAAAGCAGTCACTTACCAAGGGAAGTGAATGTATTTCACAATCAAAATGCACAAAATATGCACACCAAGAGCGTAAAACAAACATCCTCAACACTAGCTGAACAATACTTTATGATCAGACCTCAGGTTTTATAACTAACGACCGACACAAAGAGTGCGCATAAGCTAAGCATTTGCACTTAACAACAGCTTTTTACATAGAGTTTCTATGCCAAAAACATGCCGAACCCAAAATACTAGCTATTTAATGTGTACACTTTGTTACAAAAAGCCTTAACGAAACTTCGCGACTGAAATCGCACCTACGGTTAATGGGCTTTTGCAGGCTTATTCTTGCTTTTATTCAGGCGTTTTTTTACCTTCTATTTAAGGGCTAACTTACTCTAAGGGCGCTTTTGCTGCATAAGTCTGCAACCACCATCAGGATTGTGCGATCTGATGAATTATTATCCGCACCAAGAGGCCGCACTATTATAGGGAATTTGCAGCAAGAAGGAAGCACTGCTTTGGGCTGCTGGGTTTAAGTATCTTTGACGCAGTCAATGATGTAAGAGCAACTTTATTTGCAAATGCTGAACATATTTAGCTCTTCACGGCTTAAGCCGCTCCTACATATAAATGTATAATCAAAGGCAGCTGTTAAAGCCTCTTCTACGGGAGCTCCTCACGCATTAGTCTACCTTTTGGAAGGCATCCTGAATGGTTTTGGTGATGGCTTCACCCTCCTCAGGAGTTTCTATAACATAAGGAATGATCATAACCATTAGCTCTTTTCTAGTTCCCGATTTAGTATCATTGCGAAAAAGCTTACCCAGCAATGGGATTTTAGAAAGCACAGGCACTCCTGTTTTCCCTATAGATTTATCTTCAGAGATCAGCCCTGCAAGCAATATTGAGCCGCCATCTTTAAGCGTAACCATGGTTTTTATTTGTCGATTAAGTACCGCAGGGTTAGCGCCACCCGTAGTATCAGCGGCCTTACTGAGCGATTGGTCTATGTCGATGTCTACATTACCCGATGCGTGCACAGTGGGTTTCACTGTTAAACGCACACCCGTCTTACGGTAGCTGTAACTCGTTTGTAGCCCACTAGCACCAGCCCCCACAACAGACTGAAGAGAGCCAGTAGAGATTGGAATTTCATCACCTACATCGATACTTGCCATTTGGCCACTTTTTACCATTAAGCGCGGACGCGAACGAACCTCTACACGCTGATTTGTTTGTAATAAATTTAGAGTAGCGCGGGTACTACCGGCACTATCGAGCGTAGCCAAAAGCGAGGTACCTGCATCTGCGGCAATCGTTTTTGTGGTGATATTGGTGTTGTAGACCGCTCCATTATTAGATGCAGTGCCACGGCTTACAAATTGAACACCTGATGTTACCTTATCATCTAATGCTACCTCAGCCAGCAATACCTCAATCAATACTGAAGGTGGTGATTTATCGAGCGATTGGATAACGGGCATTAAATCTGCCCAGGCTTGGCCACTGCCTTTGAATATAATCGTGTTGCGATTGGTATCTACCGCAAAGTTGCCACCATTAATTTTACCTGTTGCTGCAACTACAGGGGTATTGGTGCTACTTGAGGCATTTGTGATATCACTTACTGCACTGCCTTTTGTAGATGAAGTTGAATCACCGCGTGAGGGCGACCCACCCCCTCCGATTGATGTGCCATTTTCTATGCCATTCAACAGCTCAACTATGTGCCCTGCCTCAGTATTACGTACTTCATAAGTGAAAATACCCTGATCAATACTCAGTTGCTGGCGGCGATCCAAGGTATTCACCCAATCGCGGACATGATCAAGAATGGCTTGAGAGCCAGCAAAAACCACTAACTGATTAGTACCTTCTAAAGGAACAATAATGATGGAACCGGAGACTGACTTAATATTGGCATCGTAACCTTCTGCATTGAGCACCTCTTTCAAGTTTTTGCTCAAATCAGAGGCCTTGGTGAAGGCTGGTTCAATACTGGTAGAAAATTTGCCTCGCATCAAAGGCTGATCGAGTACTTCAATAATAGCCAAGGCTTGACGTACCAGATCCGGTTTACCGTTTAACATAACGGCGTTACGCAAGCCATCTTCTGTTACTTTTATGTCCTTACCTTGCAACGCAGATGACACCCAACTAGCGACTTTCGTGTTACTAACCGTTTTAAGCTGAACAAACATAAACACTGGGCGATGCGACTCAGGCACATCAGGCAATGTGCGTCCACTAATTAACAAGGGAGTTTCGCCACCGCTCACGTTCTTATCCACCGTAAAGCTGAATACATTGTCTTGTTGTGATACGGCAATACCATAGGCTGACAGAGTGTGGGAGGCAATTCTAAATAGTTCAGAGGGCGCTACAGAGTCGTTCACACGCAGAGATACCAAATCTGCTTGCTTTTGAATCTGCGGGTCAAGACTGAACGACAACCCCAACTGATTACCAAATACCTCATTAATAAAGACCGGTAGGGGCATGTCATGATAGTTAGCCGTTACTGGTTGCCCGGTTAAATTAGGGCTTAGCTCTTTGGCTTGGGAATCAGCAATGTTACTGGTGATGTTTACCCCAGGCCCAGATTTGTATTGCGTTTTGAAGTTAGTTGCTTCGGGAGTAAATGCAGGAATATCCAGTTGCGCCTTAGGCTCACGCAAGGGTGTTAGGGTTGCCAATGAATGGGGCTTTTCTGTGTCTTGCGATGCATTTTTATTTGTCACTAAGGAATTGCAACTCGTCATTGCCAACACAAAAGGCAATAGCGCCAACACAAAACGTGGCGAGCCTGCAGGAAGCGATTTTTTGATGTTTTTAGTCAACATTCGATTGTATTTCCTTGGTGTAACAATGAGGTTTTGCAAGTTTGCGAATACTAGCGTTTATTTGGGTTTTGTGTAATGAATTTTGAGCTTTGTGCAGGAACGGCTTTGGTCGCAAAATAAATAGATATTCGCGGCTAAAGCCGCTCCTACATAGCGGCACTTATTTTTTGGATGAGTAGAGCAGCAACTCTTTTGCTTGCGTTTCGGTGCCTTCTTTGCTCGACTCCACAAGCACTCTACTCGTAGAAATTTCTTTTACCTTCCAGTCGCCAATCAAGGTGTCACCTACAGCAAATTGGCTAACGCTTTGCACACCGCTGCCCGCAACAGGCAAAAAGAGTGCGTAGGTTTTTTTTGAGCGCTCGACGATGCCAATCAGCTTTAAACTTTCAGGCTGGCCTTCGATGGCTTTTCTGGCAGCTTCGGCAGACTGTTCTGCGGTCGCAGGCCCAGCCTCGCTAAACCAGCGCGATTGGCTGGATATGGCCGTAAAGTCAGCGAGGGTATCAATTGGTGCTGACAAGGCTGATTCTTGCCAATTATCTGGGCGTTCGTTATTACCCCAGCTAAAGCTGATAAGGCCGCCCAACAAACCCAGCACAAGCGCAGCTGCGGTGCTGATACCTATAAGCCCGTAGAGCTGACGCTCTTGCGACGATAAGTTCTCAAGGAGCATTTTGGTCATCCTTTGCGGGGGCATCTGCTGCAGTTGGAGTGACAACCAAAAAGTAGGCCGCTACTTGCATATTGAGTTGGCCACTGCGCTGCGGACTATAGCTAAAGCGCTCTACCTCTAACGCTTTAGAATTATCTGCCATTGCTTTCATGAAATGATCGATTTGATTGGTAGCAACAGCGCCCGTGACTTCTGCTGCAACTTTTATTAGGGTCTCGCCGCCGATGGTTACACGCTCTGTTGGCGCCAAGCGCGGGCGATAATTTTGTGCGTTGTGATCATTCATTAATTTACGCAAATAATTTTGCAAATCGGCTTCCGCTAAACTTTCTGATTGGGTTTCCCACAATTTACCGTGCAGCTTTTCACCTACTTCTTTTTCTTGCGTCCAGCGTTCCGGCCACTGGGTTTGATGTTTTAATTGATCGAGCTTGATTGATGTGCGCTGCAATTGCGCAACCGTTTGATTGTGCTCCTGGCGCCAATCATTCAACACCAAGGAAAAATAAAATACGAAAATATAAGCTATGCCCCACATCATCCAACGCAAGCGTTGATTGGCTTCCAGTTGCTCCTGAAATTGCAACCAATAAGGCATAAGTTGTGTACGCACATTATTGAGCATCACTTGCCTCCTTCACTTCGCCAGGCAATCTGAATAACAAGCGCGATTGATTCGGTGTGATCCCCGGTTCTGCGCGCACATCGCTGAACAATGGATTTTTATTGCAGGCCTCAATAAGCGCACGCGTATCTAAATTTTCTTGCTGCAAGACAACGGCGATTTGGCCACGCTGATATTGCCAATCCAAAATCATAAAATTATTTACGCCGGACAAACAGGCGCGAACTTGCGCAAATAAATGTAACTGACTTGGGCGATCGACAATTGCGGAAACTGCCTGATTAAATTCTTGCTGCTGCAATGCACCATCGCGCTGTTTAACAACATCCGCCAAGCGATGATTTTTGCTGACAACACTTGCGGACAAAAATGTTTTTTTAATTTGCACACCCAAACCCAAACCTAACTGCAAACAAAACCACACGAGAAAAACACCTAGCACCAAACGCGGCGCTACAGCTTCGCTTTGTAGATTTTCTTTGCTCCAAAAGGCTTTTTCATTCCAGGGTTTGCTGAGCAACTCTGAACTGGCTTCACTCCATTGTTCATCTTCTGTTGCGCCGCATACACGCACGAAATCGGCTTGCGCGCGCGCATCGGGTTTTTGTGCAAACCAGCGTGAATGACGCAATAGTTTTGCAGACCAATATTGCAATTCCCACCCATCAATACAGGCTTGCACACGCAGGCCGTTATCGAGCGGTGGGTAAAGCATAATTTCAGGAACGACACTGAGCGTTGGTAAATCTTGCTCGTGATGCATGCGAATTACGCGTTCGGCATCCCAAAACCACACTTGCGCATTGTTGCCTTCGCTAACGTGCCAAGTTGCAGGATTGTTAAAAGGACTGAGCTGACGAACACGTTGCAATAATAAATTTGCACGCAATGCACGCGGAACCGAATCGAACTCCATGCATTGGTAGAAAAGAAACTTGCGGGGAATAATCAGCGTAGGAGATTCGAGCGTAACCAGCTCGTATTCGCTGCGACCAGCCAATAACTTAATGCCCTCGGCGGTCATCACCCAAGGCTGTATTGAAGAGGGTTGATTGGCGAATGGCCAAAGCTTCATTATTGTTTTCAACAGATTGGACACTGTACTCATAATCCACTAGCCAAGGCCCCAGCAGCCCATTGGGCGTCAATTGTAGGCTAATCAATCGGGCTTGTGACCCCCCTTTATTCCAAATCTTCAAGCGCATTTCGTTACCCGGCAAAAAACGGTAACGCTCTTCATCCAATGTCAGCAGCAAGCCCGTGCGCAACACGAACTCTTCGACAGAGTGAAATGGATTAGTTTTTCGTTCGGCAATGAGCTGATCAGTAAGCTGCTCATTCAAGTTTAAATATTTCGCAAATAACGACCTAGGCATGGTATTCAGATTCATAATGCTAAAGCGGCCAATAGATAACCAATTCTGTACATCAAACTCGGGGTGCTCTACAAGCCACTCCTGCCACCCCATAACGCGCTTTAGCTCCAATGGTGTACGCAAATAATCGTTAGTAGGCGGCGGCATATTTTTAGCGGCATAGTCGAGCTTTTCTGCGCCGGACAGGCTAAGCAAATCGTCCGCATCAATATAGTCTTGGAGTGCGCCCATCAAACGAGTTTTTGTTCCAGGGTCGCGTTCGAAATGATCCATAAAATTGGATAACACGGAAATATCAGGTGCGTTTATCGCGAGCAATCCACCATTATCCTGAACACTAAAGCCGCTAGTGCCCACACCTTGATAAACAGTTCCATCCATCAACAACTCATCGCCCACAGCAGCTGTATAAGAGAAATTTTCATCGAGCAATTGCGCTTGAGTTAGGGGCGAAAACGTCATGCCCGCTAAAGTCATGCGCGACGTTGATAACAAATACAGCAGAGTTTGCTCAGTGGATTGATTATCGAGCTGCTGCTGAATATGTGCTTTCGCTTGCAGCCCTATTTCCAACTTGCGCTGCACATAAGCGTGAAAGATGCCCACTGCAATCAGCATGATTGCCAATACCCAGAGCACCGCCGCCAAAATGAAGCCTTGTTGTTTTTGAGGATTAGCGACCATAAAGCGCCTCATCCATGGTGACTTCAGCGCGTTTACGTGTGGTGATACTCACTACATAATTGCGCGCTTCTTTACCCGTATTGATAAGCACGCGCACAGATTCGGGCAGCACCGGGAAATCGGTTTTTTCCGCAGGCCAATGATTGCGCCACTGGCCTTTTTCATCCAAATATTCAAATTGCCCGGTAGATTCCGGCCAACGATAAATAGCAAATGTAGCCTCGCCTTCACGATACTCAAGACTAACGGCATCACCCGATTGCACTAGCTGCCATTCAATGCGGGTTTTTAAACCTGCTTGTTCGATTAAGGGCTCATAGGTGTAAGTTGATAGGCTATTTACACTTCCTTCAAGCCCGCGATCTTTTGGGCGCGCAGCAACCTGCGACCCCAAGGTTGAGCGCAGCCAGTTGTAAGCCAGCACCTCACTGTAAGCATTTTTTTGCACACGCACCACGCGTTGGTACATGCCCATGCTGTAGCCAAAGCCCTGCATAATCACGGTGATTAATAGACCCACAATCACCATAACCACCAGCATTTCAACCAACGTAAAGGCCTTTTGGGTGCGCGAAAGTTTGATATTTGAGCGCGACATTAATTATCGCCCTCAACCTTGAACTCACGCACCTTTTTATATGCCGCATGGCGGTATTCATAGCCGCCCACTACGCGGTCATCTTTGCTAAAAACAAGCTTGATATTAAACAAACCTAAATCGTACAAACCTATGGCACCGGCTGCCGTTATCCCGTTTTTCCAAGGCTCCAGCAACTCCGCATTCCACTCCACCCAATAGCCATTAACATTGAAACGACCGCTGGTTTCTTTCGACATATCCACCAGATTCAACCGTTCCATAGACGAGTGAAGCACCTGCTCGGTAGCGGCAACGTCAGCCAAGCGATTGAGAGTGATGAGATTGGTATTGATCCAACTGTAGATGCCAATGGCAACCATGGAAAAAATCGCAAGGGCGACTATAGCCTCCAGCAAGGTAAAGCCGCGGGATTGCGTCAGACTGTGAGTTGGCAAGCGAAGACTCATAATCTGGCCGCTTCGCAGTAGGGAGGTGCCAGCTTGACTTGTGTGCGAATACCTTTGGCGATGTAGCTCAGGTTGCCACCCAAACAAACTCCATTGGCTTTATAAATAATCGGCTTTTCTATACGCAGCTCCCAGCCCGATGGTAACTCCAACAATTGGCTCGAGCTGGCCTGGGTAAGAGCAATAGCTTGCTGTTGGGTATAAGCTTTTAAAGGTAAACCGCCCAAGCTTTGAAAAAATGCATCCTGCTCGGCGCGACTTTTAAACCGCTCATAGATGGCGGGAAATTTCGGCAACACCAGCGCACTCGCCAGCCCCAAAAGGATGAGCACTACAAGCACTTCAATCAGGGTAAAACCACTGCGCTGGTTCATGGGATTCTTAGCGATTAATCGCCCAAGGTTAAATCGGCATCCAGACCTTCGCCGCCTGGTTTGCCGTCAGCACCCAAGGAAATCAGGGTTACATCTTCTTGGCCATGGGCTTCGCGGCGATATTGGAAGGGATTACCCCAACCATCTTGCGGCAACTTGCCATCCAAATAAGGACCTTGCCAATTTTGCTTGGCTTTGGATGAGTCAGGACGAGCATTCAGCGCCACCAAACCTTCTTGCGTGCTTGGATATTCACCTACATCCAACTTGTAGGTTTGGAGGGCGGACTTAAGTGCTTTGAGTTGGGTTTTGGTGGTGCCTACTTTGGCAGTCTCACCTTTTCCAAGGACTTTGGGGCCAATAAATCCGGCCATTAAGCCCAGAATTACCAATACCACCAATAATTCGATCATGGTGAAGCCGCGTTGATATTTAGTTACAGCCTTGCTCATAGGTATGCCCCAATCTTTAAATAGCAATATCATTAACACTAGTGATGGCTTGAATTAGACCCATCATTATCACCCCCACAGCTACGCCGATTAGAACAATAGCGAGAGGTTCAATCAGCAATAGAAAACGCTTCATACGGTTTTTACTGCTGTTTTCATAAATTTTGGCAACGGCAAATAGCATTTCCGAAAGTCGCCCAGTCTTTTCACCGGCGCGCACCAGATTGTAAGCAGTGGCATTAAGGATTTGGTTGTCTTGCAAAGCTTTGGAGAGATGCCCCCCGCCCTGCACTGCAGCCAAAGCAGCATTTAAGGCCTTGCTACGGCGAGTGTTTTTCACACTGGCGCGCGCCAAATCCAATGCTTTTACCAATTCCACCCGGCTCGCCAACATAGCTCCCATCACCGACGACCAGCGGGCAATATCAGATTCGCTAAGCCAGCGACCGAAAATCGGTAAGCCTGCAGCCCTATCCAGCAAGGCTTGGCGCACAGCCGGTTTGGAAAACTGTACCCCAGCAAAGGTCAAGGCGCCCACCAAAGCCATGAGAACAAACAAGAAGTATTCGTTCATCCACATACCGGTGGATAAAACCATGTGCGCCAACAGGGGCAACTCATGTTTGCCATCTAATAAGTTGGCAAATTTGGGGACAACAAATACAAAGATTAAACCTACGGCAGCAACACCCGTCATTACCAATACCGAGGGATAAATCAACGCATTGCGCAAATCATTGGCGACCGATAAATCGTATTCCATTTGCTCTACACCACGGCGCATGGCGTTGGCGAGTTGGCCAGAAGCTTCACCGGCGGCGATAAGTTGGATGAAGTACGGCGGCAGCTTTACCTCGTCGCTAGTGAGCGCCGAGCCTAAATTCGCGCCTTGTTGCAAACGTTCAGAGGCGGTGCGGTAGTAGCGCAGGAGTTTGGGGTGAGCATCGGAATCCTGCAGGGATTGTAGGGCGTCGGCAATGGCGACGCCGGAATCAAGCATGGTGGTTAGCTCAAACAAGGAAACAGTAATTTCGGCTTGTGTGAGTTTTTTGCGAAAGGCGCTTTTATCTTCCTGTTGCTTTGCGATCTCTACTACTTGTAGGTTTTTCTCGCGAATCAAACGCAGCGCCTCGCGCTCATCACCAGCGTCAATATTACCGGCGATTAGGGCTTGGTTTGCGTCGAGCGCTTTATAGGAAAATTGCATCGGGTGTCTTACTCAATGTCCATGCTGGTGGTACGCAGCACTTCTTCAACAGTAGTCAGACCACGGGCAGCCTTAATAAGTCCGTCCTGATACATATTGCGATGACCTTGGCTGCGCGCAAGTTTGCGCATTTCCGCAACGGGCACATTTTCGACGATCATATCGTGCAATTCAGCAGAGATAGGCACAATTTCGTAGATACCCATACGCCCAGCATAACCGGTGTGGTTACAGGCAGCGCAGCCCAAAGCTTCGACCCAGTTGGGGGCAATGGTTGTTTTGAGACTGGCGAATTCGGCTGAAATAGACTCGGGAACATGGCTCGGTTTGGCACAATGCTTACAGATTTTTCGCACCAAGCGCTGTGCCTGCACCGCTTTAATCGGAGCAGCCACGAGGAATGGTTCAACACCCATATCAATCAAACGGGTAAACGCGGAAAGCGAATCATTGGTGTGCAGGGTTGATAACACCAAGTGACCGGTAAGCGCAGATTGAATCGCAATTTGCGCGGTTTCCACATCGCGAATCTCACCCACCATGATGACATCTGGATCTTGCCGCAAGAACGCACGCAGGGCGCGGGCGAAGGTGTAGCCAATTTCGGAGTGCGCTTGCACCTGCGTAATTCCCGGCAATTGATATTCAACCGGATCTTCCACTGTGAGGATTTTGCGCGTGCCATCAGTCGCTTCTTGCAAGGCAGCGTACAAAGTTGTGGATTTACCGGAACCCGTTGGGCCCGTTACCAGCACAATGCCATTGGATTCCTGCATAAGCGAGCGCACCAATTCGATATGGTCTGGCTCAAGCCCAAGAGTTTCCAGCGATAGCTCTTTGCGATCTTTCGGCAGCAGACGCATCACTATGGATTCGCCGTGAACACCCGGCAGCGTGGACACACGAACATCCATCTCGCGGCCATTTACACGCGTGGTGATACGCCCATCTTGCGGCAAGCGGCGCTCGGCGATGTCGATCTCAGAAATAAGTTTTACCCTCGAGGCCACCGCTGGGTAGCGGTCGATGGGCAGCTCCAGCTGGGTTTGCAAAATGCCATCCACCCGCAGGCGCACGCGAAATACATCTTCTTGCGGGTCGAGGTGGATATCCGATGCATTGAAAGCAACGGCTTTGGCGAAGATATTGTTTACCAGCTCCACCACCGGCGCTTCTTCGGCCATTTCGCGCAAACCTTTGGTCTCACTGCCTTCGGCAAAGAAACGCTCGGCGCTGACTTCGCGGCGCACGTAATCCACCATATTGTCGAGCGTGTGGCTGTTGACCAACAGAGGCTTTAAGGTCGCCTCGGGGTAGTGATAGCGAATAACTTCGTGAATAAAGGGTAACAATGGATCGCGACTGATGAAATTCAGCAGGCCTTCGTCATCCGTCCAAATCAAAACTCGGTTATCGATACACCAGTTGATATCGATTGGCGAGGCTTTGGCAAAGGCGTAGAGATTGCTGGCATCGGGAATATCCGAACCGGCTTGTGCGATTGGAATGTCCAATTGCGCAGAAAGGGCATCAAGCAAGGCATCTTCAGAAATTGCCCCCATACGCACCAGGCCAGCACCGACGCGGCCGCCGATAGATTGCTGTAATTGCAGGGCTTTTTTTATGTCGTCTTGCTGGATCAGGCCGCGCTCTATGAGCAATTCACCAATCCGTTTATTCACCGTTGCGTCACCCTTTGCGCCTGAAAAAGGCAGCTATTTATTTAATGGAATAATATGTATCAGCGCTTATTCATAGGCCGGCGATCATTTACTTATCGCTATATTATGTGCGAGGCATACTACTGGAAATTAAGAGAATTGCCTATGGCGGTGCAGTTTGCCAAAGCGGAATTGCAGACATAAAAAAACCCGCTGCAGGGGGGTGCAGCGGGCCTTCTCTAACAGGATGTGCAGATCGGGCGACAGGATTCGCCCTCTCAGCAAATACGGTGAACACTCCCTATCATTCCTAAGTCACATCTACTCCGAAATGCGCTCGTCCTTAAGCCGTCATTATTGTGGATTGCCATGACAGCCTCTAGTGGCTAAGTTCGCTAATCTTTGTAGGAAATATCTCACAAGACAGATCAATTCTTATACAGCTCATTCTGGTCGCCAAGGGCATGTGCGGCGTTTATAATCAGCGCCACTTATTATTTCCCCTACGGATCTATCATGGCCGCCAAAAAGAAAGCTGCTGACTTTGAACAGTCGCTCAATGCCCTCGAAGCCCTTGTCAATAAAATGGAACAGGGCGATTTATCGCTAGAAGAATCGCTGCAAGCTTTTTCCGCGGGCATTCAATTAACCCGCGAATGCCAAACACGCTTGGCCGAAGCCGAGCAGCAAGTCAGCCTCTTGCTAGAACAGCAAGGCGAGATTGTATTGACTGAGTTTGATGCGGGCGACGATGAATGACGCAAGCACTCGCTGTTAAAGATGTAGGTTTTAAAGATTTTTTAACCCGCTGCCACGCGCGCGTCGATCAAGCACTGGATCTTTACTTACCGCTTGGCGATGACGCAACACAACTGCGCGAAGCCATGCGTTACAGTTTATTCAACGGCGGCAAACGTGTGCGCCCCACCCTCGCTTACGCAAGTGCCTTGGCCGTTTCTGGCGCTGCACTTGAATCGCATAGTTTGTTGTTAGATCGCGTGGCCTGCGCGCTCGAAAGTTTACATTCCTACAGTTTGGTGCACGACGATTTGCCCGCAATGGACGATGATGATTTGCGCCGCGGCAAACCGACTTGCCATATCGCGTTCAATGAAGCCACAGCAATTCTCGCTGGCGATGCGCTGCAAACTTTTGCGTTTGAATTATTGAGCGAAGCTGAAAATGTTGATGCAAAAATTCAAATTGCGTTGGTTCGCCAATTAGCCAATGCCTCTGGCGTGCAAGGCATGGTGCTTGGGCAGGCGATTGATTTAGCAGCTGTAGATAAAACGATTAATCTCGCGCAATTAGAAAATATGCATCGCCACAAAACTGGTGCATTAATTCGCGCAAGCGTGAGCATGGGCGCAACGGCTTTAGGTGCAAGCGATGCGCAATTAAAAGCCTTGGATATTTACGCCGCCGCAATTGGTTTAGCCTTCCAAGTGCAAGACGATATTTTGGATGTAGTTGCCGATACTGAAACTCTGGGCAAACAACAGGGTGCGGATATTGCGCGCAATAAACCAACATACGTTGCGCTTTTAGGTTTGGAGGGTGCGCGTGCAAAAGCGCAGGAGTTGCATCAACAGGCGCTTGCGGCACTCGCAGATTTTGGTAGCAGTGCGGATTATTTGCGTGCGCTTTCTGCTTATATAATTGAGCGTGGGAATTAACCCCCTCCCAACCTCCCCCTTGAAAAGGTGGAGGGGCTTTACTCCCCTCTTAATAAATTTCGGAGTACGATCTGCCCCCTCCTCTTTTCAAGGGGAGGGCTGGGGTTAATTTAACAAATAAAACAGGGAGTCGTCATCCTCGCGTAGCGGGGATCCAGCTCTAAAAAGACATCGAAAAAATCAGAAACTGGATCCCCGCTGCGCGAGGATGACGACTCCCTACTTAACAAATTTTTAGCAAGTACAAACTTATCATGCGCATCCCAAGAGTTTTCACCCACCAAGCACTTGTAACCAACAGCACACTCGCGTTAGCCGAGCCGCAATCCCATTACTTAAGTAAAGTCTTGCGCATGCAGGCTGGGCGCGAATTAATTTTATTTAACGGTGAAGGTGGCGAATACGCAGCAGAAATTTCTGCCGCACATAAAAAACATGTGGATGTTTCAGTAAAAGAATTCTTCGCAGAAAATCGCCAATCGCATTTGCAATTGGAGTTAGCAATTGGTGTTTCGCGCGGCGAGCGTATGGATTGGGTTTTACAAAAAGCGACTGAACTCGGAGTTACCAAAATCACTCCATTGATGACCGAGCGCACTGAAGTGAAATTGGGCGGTGAACGCGCCGATAAAAAAATGGGGCATTGGCAGCAAATAATTATCAGCGCCTGCGAACAATGCCAACGCAATTTGCTGCCGGAACTAGCCGAACCACAACATTATTCGGATTGGGTTACACAGTGCGATGCAGAATTAAAATTTGTTTTACATCACCGCGACAACAAAGGTTTACCTCAAGATAAATCCACTCAACATGTTGCGCTGTTAATTGGCCCCGAAGGTGGATTGGATGAAGATGAAATTGCGCAAGCACTTGCGCAAGGTTTTTCGCCGCTGACACTCGGTCCAAGAGTTTTGCGTACAGAGACTGCGCCGGTTGCGGCGATTAGTTTGGTGCAATATTTGTGGGGAGATTTTTAGGTGTTGATAACAGCGGAGACTATGGGGTCAGAGTAAAATTAAAAGCAACACAGTTCAGCTTAAAACAACTTTCAATTCAATTTTACTCTGATCCCATTAGAACGACCCTAAAACAAAAAAGCCCTGCATTATTAGTGCAGGGCTTTTTTTATTGGGCTATTTTCTCTTCAAATATCAGATTCTTTTTCGTCTTCACATAATAAAAATAATAAGGCCGCGAAAAGGTTGAGCTGCACTTATCTTGCTTGGGCTTTTCTAGGTAATTGATCGTCACCTTCACGGTATTGTCCGTTAGCTCAGCTGCACTCAAAGTAGAATTAAATTCCAAGTGCGCGGCACAACTATCCACTTCACCATCATCAATAAGAATTACCTGTCCAGTTTCAAAATCCTGATTTTCAAGTGAGTGATCTACATAGGCATCTGCCAAGCTATAGAAATCTGTCGATGTGCGCATAACCTGAACATTTTTTTCTTTTTTATCAATCACTGTATAGGTTTTTGTGCCTGACCAAACCAAAACCGGTGCAATTGATGACGCCGATGAAGAGCTTGATGAACTTGAGCTACTTGAAGAGCTGGACGAACTATCGCAGCTACTGGAGCTGGATGAGCTTGAACTTGAAAAATCCGAACTGCTTGAGCTACTACTGGAACTCGAACTACTTGAGCAGGGCGTAGAAGGAACTTGCGGATTGTAGGGCGTACTGCGCTCAGCACCGCAGCCCTGCAGCACAATAATCGCGCAGATACACAACAGGATTGAATTAAATGAACGCAAGCTGCGGCTGAAAAAATTAGTCATTCGAATGCAAATATTCCAAGAAAGTTTGTTCCATTGCAGTGATATCGGGAATGAGTGTGTATTCGCCAGCCCAAGATACATGCATCAAATCATAGCGACGATTCTCTGAATCTTCGCGTGGCCTAATCTCATCTTCACTAACACGTGCCAAACGTGGCAAGCCTTGAGTGAGAATGGCGATAAAGGGTAAGTCGCTATGCAAGCCTGTGGTATTCAATACCGCGAAGCGTGCGCGGCCATGAATTGTTGGTACTGCATCGCCGTTGAGGGCTTCTAGCGAGAGTAATGGTACCGTTAATTCACGCCACTGAAAGTTACCTAGGTACCATAGCGGTGAATTTTCTATCGTTTGGACATGTGAAGAGGGAATAATTTCCGCCACTGTGACGTTAGGCAATAAAATTGTGTGGCCCTGCAATGGAATCAAAAGGCTCGCAACTTCTTGGATTTTTTTCTGTTCAATGCGTTTGGGTGCTCGCATGCGAGTCGCTCCTGTTGCTCATTCTACTTGTTAGACTTTTCAGCGTTATTGCGTTTAACTTTTGTTAAGGGCATTACAAATATTGCCGCGCGGGGCGCGAGCTTTTTAACCGTGCCAAGGCATCTGCCAATTCGGGCGGAGTGCCAGTAAAACTTACAGTTCCGGTAGCTATGGCCGCCTCCGGCATGGAAGCGATGGTGCATTGTTGGGGCGATTGCACCCAGACTTTACCGCCCTGTTGTTTGATCAAACGGCAACTTGCCGCGCCGTCATCGCCCATTCCCGAAAAAATAATAATGCCGCTGCGCTGCCGATAAACCCGTGCAATATTGGCCGTCACCTGATCGATGGAGGGCGAGTAGCAGCCGCCCCACGGATTCTTGCCCACCACCAAGGTGCCGTTATCGTGAATATTTACACTGCGATCGGCGGTTACCAGCGTAATGGTGTTGTCACTCAACACCGAACCCTGCTTGGCGATGCTTACGGCGTAGCGCCCTGCGCTACTCATCATTTTGACCAAGGTTTCCGCTTGGCCGCTATCAATATGCTGAACGTATACGAACGCGATATTTAATTCTGGTGGAAGCTGTTTGAGAAAATCTTTTACCGCCGCGGGCCCGCCGGTTGATGCCGCCAAAACCCAAACCTCGCTGGCTCCACCGCTTGTTTGCAGGTTTATATCGCCACCTAAGCGCTCAAGCCGCTGCAACATACGGCGCACCCAATTGTTATAGTCGGCGCTATTTTGGGTTAGCTCTGCTGCGTCATTTACGATGACGGGAACGCTAGTCTGCTCCAACAATTCATCGATAAACGCAAGCAACGCGGCTTTTTGATCACTCGCTTCAGCACCATCCTCTGGTTCGCTGACATCTACCACCCAAGCGTCAAGGCCTTGCTCTGGGTTGGGTAAAACGGCGTTCGCACTCAACGAATAGGCGAACCCGATTTTATGACCTGCCTGCACTACCATGTTGCCAAGATATTGTTGCTTAAGTGGAGAATCCACCAATATCCCGATGCTAAGTCCTGACACCTGCATGCCCCTGCAATTCGCTCAGAAAGTTATGGCATCCTGCCTATTGTTCAGAAGCTCCTTGAATCACCGCTATTTAATTAATTCTTTAATGTTGGATAGCAACAAGTCTTCTTGGTAAGGCTTGCCCATGTACTTGTTAACACCCAATTCAAACGCATGCTCGCGGTGTTTTTCACCGGTACGCGAGGTAATCATGATGATTGGGATATCGCGCAGACGCGAACTCGTGCGAATGTTTTTCGCCACCTCGAAGCCGTCCATACGGGGCATTTCGATATCAAGCAACATCACATCAGGGATATGGTCTTGCAGCAATTGCAGCGCTTCCACACCATCTTTCGCCGTGATGACGCGGAAACCTTCGCGCTCCAAGAAGCGGCCAGTTACTTTACGTACGGTAACCGAGTCATCCACCACCATAACGGTTTTCTCAGTTTCGTCTGCCACAGGCACTGCGCTTACAGCGCTTGGGTCGAGCAGGATTGCATGGCTTAAGCCGAGCGCGAGTTGTTCGCGGATAAGTGCGTGCAAATCCAAAATCACCACCACGCTACCATCACCGGTTACGGTCGCGCCCGATACACCGCGTACCGAAGCGAATTGCGCACCGAGGGTTTTTACCACGATCTCGCGCGAGCCCAAGAGGCGATCTACCTGCAAGGCCACGGTATTTTCGGTGCTGCGCACCAGAATGACCGGCAAGGGCAATGATTGACCATCAAGTTTGGGCGATGAGTCGCTATCCAACATGGTGCCTAGGTAGCGCACTAAGTAGTTGTCACCAGCGTAGTCGAAACGCGCATCCGGTTCTTGATAGTAGTGCTCAAGCTCGAAAGGGCTGACGCGCACAATACCTTCGATGGTATTGAGCGGAATGGCGTAGAGGTCATCGCCAATTTGAACCATCAATGCACGGTTTACCGATACGGTAAACGGCAAGCGGATAGTAAATTCAGTGCCCTCACCCCAGCGCGAATCGATAAACATTGCGCCGCCGAGCTGTTTGATCTCGGAGTGCACCACGTCCATGCCCACACCGCGGCCGGAAATTTGCGTTACTTTGTCAGCAGTAGAGAAACCGGCGTGCAAGATGAACTGCATTAAATCCTGATCGCTGAGCGGTGCATCTTCAGCCATCAGGCCGCGCTCAATAGCTTTTTCACGCACGCGCTGCAGGTTAATACCGCGACCATCGTCCGCGAGGCGCAACATTACATCGCCACCTTCACGACCAAGACTGAGGGTGATGCGACCTTCGGCCGCTTTACCCGCCGCAACACGGTCATCCGGCATTTCAATACCATGGTCCACCGCGTTACGCAGCATGTGCTCCAGTGGCGCAACCATACGTTCCAATACGGTACGGTCCAATTCACCTTCAACGTTATCCAGCTCGAAATCTACTTCTTTACCGAGTTCAGTCGCCGCTTGGCGAACTATACGGCGCAAACGCGGCACCAAGCGCGAGAAGGGCACCATGCGCGAACGCATCAGGCCTTCTTGCAAGTCGGTGTTAATACGCGATTGTTGCAAGAGCAGAGTTTCGGTATCGCGGGTTTTATCCGCAAGAGTGTATTTCAAATCCATCAAGTCAGATGCGGATTCAATCAGCGAGCGCGATAGCTGTTGCAATTGCGAGTAGCGGTCCATCTCCAGCGGGTCGAACTGCTCGTGCTGCGCCATTTGCTCCTGACGGAACAACACCTGCGCTTCGGTTTCGATATCCAAACGGCGCAGCTGTTCTTGTAAACGGTGAATGGTTGCATCCATCTCTTCAATAGATGAACCCAAGTCGCTGACCTGCTGTTCCATACGGCCACGGCTGATGGAGGTCTCACCCGCAAGGTTTACCAACTCCTCCAACAATTCCGCTGAAACTTTTACCACTTCTTGTGGGCCGGCGCGACGCGCCGCCAAGTGTTGTACTTGTGCTGGGCCAGATGAACCTTGGCGAGTGCCGCCAAATTCCGCTCCGGGAATTTTTGGCAGTGGCGCGGCCGGTGGTTTGGGCTTAGGTGCAAAAGTCAGTACGTTAGGCTTCTGGCTTGAGTCGGTGGCTGGTCTGTCGTTATCAACCACCAAACTTGGTCTGCTGTATTCAAAGCTGGGCGCAGAATTTTGTTCGGCTACTGGTTCGAACGCTTGTTCAGCCGCAAACTCTTGCTCATCTGACTCAACCACCGCAGAACTCGATGAAATATCTTCCAACTCTTCTTCCGCATCATCAACCTGATGCGCCGCCGGAATGTCGCCACTCAAGCGCGCTTGCACATTGCTCACGCCACTGTGCAATTGATCTTGATAATTGTTGAGCTGTTTAAAGAAGTTTTGATCGAGCTCGGCATCCGTATCCATCTCAATCAACATGGTTTCAAAGTTGTGCGAGAGATCGCCCAAATCTGTGAGACCCGCAAGACGCGCACCACCTTTAAAGGTGTGCAAGCAGCGTTTTAATTCTTCAACACAATCGGTGTTGTTCCAATCTTCTTGCCAATCGTGAAGCGCGCGCTCCATGTCTTCGAGCAATTCAGTCGCTTCTTCAATAAAGATTTCAATAATTTCCGGATCGAAATCTTCATCGTTTTCAAAACTAGAAATAGGCGCTTTAGCAACAACAGGTTGCTGCACGGGCAGAGGTTTCGGCGCGACAGCTGGAGCTACATTTTGCGGGGCTGCTGCACTAGGTGTTTCGATGATGGCTTCTTCAGCTTCATCCGCGATTGATTCAAGGGTAATCGTTTCATCGACAAGATCTGCATCGGCAACTTGCTCAACAGTAATTCCATCGTCGATTTCTAATTCACTGAGCTCAGCAGCTTCGACCGCAGTTTCCTGCTCGATCATATCTACTTCACTCAATTCACTTTCAACACTAAGATCTTCATCGACAAGTTCGATGTCTGATAAGTCATCAGCACTGATATCCGCAGTATCAACGCCAGCTACGGAATCAATTATAATTTCCTCATCCGCAAGATCCAGAACCAAATCTTCATTAGCGAGCAAAGGTTCATCCGCAGATATGTCTACGGAGAATTCATCTGCAACTAATTCAATTTTGTCTTCAGACTCTGCACTTGCGTCTAGATCAGAATTCAGCTCACCCAACTCAATAGTTTCGAGTTGTTCAGTTTCTTCTGGTAAGGCGAAGGTAATTTCTTCAGCGTCATCTAGGTTTATGGCGAGCTCATCTTCTGCAAGCACATCCACAACAGGTAGAGTTGGAACCAGATCAGCATCTGATTCGAGCACCAATTCTTCACCCAAATCAATTACATCATCTTGCGACAGCGTAATTTCTTCTGCATCCAAATCTATTGCGTCTTCCAATTCGAGCGACGCAAATGCTTGAGATTCATCAGCAACATCGGCGGCAATAAGTTCTACTACTGGATTATCCGCAAGCGCATTTTCAGCAACAGATATGGCTTCATGCTCAGCAAGCTCGAGCGTGTCAGCCTGATCATGCAATTCAATTTCTTCGTAATCAACTTCTTCAATCAGTGGCACAGCCGCTGATTGATCTTCGACAAGTTGTTCATCAAGCGAAGCTATAGACTCAAATTCTGCCGTTGGAAGCTCTTCAACAATTGGTGATTCTGCGTCTGCAGCGGGAGAAGTTTCCGCTTCAGCAATTAAATCATCCAGCGCTTGCAAAATAGAGTCGGGCGCGTTTACCAAATTTTGGCCCGCTGCAATGGCATCGACCATATCCAGCAAAGCAATGTGCGCGGAATTAATATCGCGGCACAACGGATCTGAACACGCTAAACGTTGCGCAATAATTTGCGTATAAACTTGAGCAAGTTTTTCGCCTAAGTTTGCCATCACGGGCAGGTATGCATGGTGAGCACCACGAATCAAATTACGCAGTTCATCCAACACGGGTTGCAGTACAGAAACCTCGTCGGGCGCTGATTGCCACTGTGCAATAATTTTGTCCGCATCCAACAGCAGATTCATTTCTTCTGCCATAAAAATGGATAACAATTCTGGGTCTACCGGACGCTTGCCGTTTTCATCCAACTCTTGTTGACGAACTAGCGGTGCGACGTGAATTTCACGCAACTCTGCGACGCGCGCCGTAAATTGATGCAAGCGTGGAATATCAACTTGCTCGCCATTTTCAATTTGTGCCAAGCCGGTTTCGGTGTAACTCACCGCATCGCGCAGTAATTGCAAAATATCGTCGTTAATAACAACGTGATAAGAACGCAATTCTTTTACAAATTTTTCCAGCGGTGCTGCAAGTTCAGCAATAGGCGTAATTTCCGCCATATGCGCGCTGCCTTTTAGCGTGTGCAATGCGCGCTGAATACTATCGCTCGGCGGCTCATAAACTGGAGCTTCTGCCTCCATGTGCGCAATAAATTCTTTCAGAGTTTGCAAATGCGTTACAGCTTCTGCACCGAAAATATCCCACAACTGCGCATCGGCATCATCTGCGCCATCATCTAATGAGTAATCGGTTGGCAAGTCAACGTCATGATGGGTAATAGCGCTGCTGTAACTTTGGCTCAGCGCTGCTACTGCATCATCAACAGAAAGTTCTTCATCTGCATGCTCTGACTCAAGAGTTGCTGCGATTTCTTCGCTAGCAATATCTTCATCCGTTTCAAGCGCAAGAACTTCTTCGTAATGAATTTCTTCAGCAGATTCGTCAGCATTTTCAAACTGCAACTCTTCTGCTACTTCTGGGGCAACAGATGCAGCGCCGGACAACAATTCATCTGGCACCATACCCTTCGACAAGGATTCCGCGAGACCGCGATAATGTTCGCTTAGCTCTGGATGTGGGTTAGGTAATTTTCGGCTAAAGGCTTCTACCATTGCTGGCAAAATTGCGCGCACTTTTTCAATAATCGCAACATGCGGCTCGCCCGCTTGAATCGTATTGTCGATAACACGATTCAACATATTTTCGATTGACCAAGATAACTCGCCAACATCATTGGCACCTACCATGCGACCACTGCCTTTCAGTGTGTGGAAAGCGCGACGGAATTCGGTTAATGAATTTTCATCTTCAAAATTTTTCGCCCAGCGCGGGAAATATTCCGCGATGGTTTCAAGCACTTCACCTGCTTCCTCAACGAAAATTTCGACAATTTCATCATCAATATAATTTTCGTCATCGTCGTCGCTAGCGGCAACTTCAGCGGTGGGCGCAACATCTACTGACGCTTCTTCTGCAACCATTTCAGTTACAGACTCTTGCACAGCTTCAACAGCGACGGGTGTGCTCTCAATAACGTCTTCAACCGGTAAGTCGAGATTGAGATCCACAACGTCATCGCCAGCAGTGTTTATGGCTTCAACTGTGTCTTTGGCTTCAGCAACAACTGCAGTAGCAGGAGCTGCTTTAGGTGCATTTAATGAAACCTCTATATTGCCTACAAAAGTTGGCGACACTGAAATTGTGGTCGCTGGTGATGCATAGCGGTTGCCAATAGAAGGGCCATTGCTTCGCAACAAGCTTGGCGGCTCAGATTGTTCATCCGGCTCAGCCGTTACTTCAGTTTCTGGTGCAATTTCTGGTGCAGTTTCTGGTATAACGGCTTCCGCGTCCTGCAGTGCTTCTGTTTGCATTGCGGCGTAAGCGGCGGTCAAGCTTGCTTCATCAGCTTCGGCAGCTTCTTGTGTGGTATGTATGCTAGCTTCAGGCAAACTTGAACGCACTGCATTGATATCGGCAGATGAGATATCGGAACGCGATACTTTGGCAACAGCGTAACCTAAAGCAGCAACACTCTCTTCGGCGACGGTTAAGAGCAAATCATTTTCTTCTTTGGTGCTGCCGCCACTCAAACGCTCTAAATAATATTCAACGCTGGTAATTGCATCTGCAAGAGTATCTAGCGATGACCACTGCGGCGTCATTTCTTGCGCAAGCAATTGCTCTTCAATATAACGCGCACAGGCGCCCAAAATTCTAGCGGCACGCGGGAGCGGCATAATATCCAGACCACCGCGAATTTCGCGCAGGGTTTCTGGAACATTTTGCAGGTGTACGCGATCCCATTGCGATGCTATGTATTCAATAATGGCATCTTTCGCATGCTCCAAACCATTGCGCGATTCACGCAATACAGATTCTTTCGCTCGCGTTAAAGTAATATCTGCTTCATTGGAGGCGATGTTTTGATTGCTAACATTAGTGGTTTGTTGTTGCGCAAGACCATCCAATGCATCTTCAATTTCAATGACTTTGCTGGCGATAGACATCAATTGTTCTTGCGACAATTGGCTGTCTGAGTTGGCCACCATTTCCAGTGCAGCACCTTGTTCAAGGACTTGTTTGCGCAAATCACCAAGCCCCAGCACCGCCATAGTATCGCCAATGCGTTTGACCACGGGCAAAGCTTCACTGAGCACAGTTTGCGCATCGCCGCCAGACAAACACACATCCAACGCATGCTTAATAATATTCAATTCTGACTTGAGCGCTTCCACCACAGAGCGCATGGCTTCTGGATCAGGTGACGACAATATATTCGCACTGTCTTCACCGGATTCGCGCCCTTCGATGAGGGCATCATCTAAATGATAGGTTTCGTAGATGCGTTGCAAATGTGAATTGGGCGTGAAACCGGGCGCATGTTTGCCGGCGCGTGCAACGTAATACAATAAATTTTTAATCAGCTCATCATTCGTGTATGAATTGAGCGCCTTGGTGCCGTGCACGGCGAGAATTTTTATTTCTTTATCGAGCTGGCGCAGCAAATTTTTAATCGCAACACTGATTTCCAGAGCATCAATTTCCAGCGCTTCAGCCAGAGCCAAACAAATATCCCAGAGGGCGTGACGCGCAGTACCTTGCGTTAATTTTTGCAAGCGATTAAATACTTTTTGCAAATAAGCGAGATTTTCATCGCTATTTACATTGCGAATATATCCCGCAGCGGCGTACTGATACATTTGGCGCAGCTTGAGCGCCATCGCCTGAAATTGCACATTGTCTTGCGCTGCCGGGGAGCGTGCCCCCGTTACTTTTTTGGCCGGCGCCAAGTTGGGTACAAATAATTTGGTATCGGTCAACAAGCTTTCGCCGCGCACTGCGCGCAAATCGTTAAGCAGTGGTAATACTACGAGCGGGTTATCTTTGCGGGTGGCCTTTACTTGATCGAGATAAACAGGGAATTGCAAAATCGCACGCATCAACACTTCTTGCGCTTCGGCGGCATTGGCAACCGAACCTTGAATCATTGCCTGCGTTAGCTTTTCCATTTCTTCGGCGAGCATGGCTGCGCCAAAAAATTCTACCATTTGCAAGCTACCGTGCACCTGATGAATATGCGTCAAACAGAAACGGATGCGCACAGCATCTTTGGGATTTTCTACATAGGCTTCGAGTGCTTGACGCGCTTCCTTTAGGGTTTCGCCAATTTCATGAATTAGCCAATCCAGCGCGGCAAAATTACGATTATCTGCCATGTGGTGCTTTCCTCTTCGTTATTCTCGCGCTGCGCGTTTTGCGTTAGCAGCTGCTGTTATTCGTGTACGTAGATTTGTACTTCATCGGCCGAGACTCGCTGCATTTTAGGATGCTCCCACTCGGTAACCTCACCCAAACCTGTGACCAAAATGCCACCCGGCTTTAAGTGTTCAGTGAACGCATTTAAAATATCGCGACGCAACCAGCGACGGAAATACACCAATAAATTTTGACAAAAGATCACATCAACTTTTACGCCGGGCAAATTATTGTGGTTGATAATATTTGCCTGGGTAAAGCACACGCGTTCGCGCAAACGGCTGACAATTTCATAATTGCCATCGGTGGTTTGCTTGGTGTAACGCTTAAATTCTTCGGCTTTAACAGATTCAATTTTGCGCTTTGCATAACGACCTTTGCGTGCCGTTGCCAAGGCCGACATGCTTAAATCAAACGCAGTAATGCCGTAATAGGGGTTGAGCGCAGCCAACTCAAAACAATCGTTGATAACCATGGCGAGCGAATAAGCTTCTTCGCCTGAGGCACAACCTACACTCCACACATCAAAACTTTGCGTGAGCGATTGATTATTGATTTTGTTTTGCAGGTAATGACGCACATATTCGAGCGAGGGGCGATGGCGAAAAAAGCTGGTTTCCTTAACCGCAATGCGATCGATGATAACGGTCCACTCCAACATACCCGCAGCACCATTAGTAACTTGCTGGTAATAGCGGTCGTAATCATCAATCCCCAGTTCGCGCATACGTGAGGATATTTGCGATTCCAATAGAGCTTTGTGTTGCGGAACCAGCTGCATGCCCGTGCGCTCTTCCAGCAATTTGCACCACTGTGCAAATTGCTCAAGAGTGAGTGTCGGTAATGTGCGTAATGACCAACCCATAACAAATACCTAATCGACGCCTACACAGTTACTCGTTACAACAGAACAGCAAGCGTCAATGCATGATTAAGCTTTTGCTTGGTGTGGATAGATGTCGTCATCATCCAACAAGCTGGTATCCAATTCCAAATCCGCATCGGAAGACAAATCGTAGCTCGCACCTGTAGGCTTGGGCGAGAACGAATGGCTTTGGCTTTCGCCCGCCACATCTTCCTCTGGCAGCTTGAAACCGGCCACAGATTCACGCAAGTCGAGCGCCATTTCGGCGAGGTTACCAATCGACTGCGCTGTAGCTGATGTACCTGCAGACGTTTGGGTTGTAATCTCTTGAATAACGTTCATCGTGTTGGAAATGTGACCTGCAGACGACGCTTGTTGGCGTGCGGCGTTCGAAATGTTTTGAATCAATTCCGCCAAGCTGCTCGATACGTTTTCAATTTCTTCCAGTGCCACACCCGCATCCTGTGCGAGGCGCGCACCGCGTACCACTTCAGAGGTGGTTTGTTCCATCGAAATTACCGCTCTTAGAAGTATCTTGAATCTGTTCACGAATGGTATCCATCCCGTGAATGGTGTTCTGTACCACTTTGGCGCCGTTACCGGCGATAGATACCGCTCGTTCCGCTACCGCTGCCGATTCGGCGGCGTTTGCAGATACCTGGTCAATGGTTACGGCCATTTCGTTTACCGCGGCAGACGCACCGGCGATTTCTTGCGCTTGGTGCTCAGATGCTTCAGCAAGATGAAGTGCAGTTTGCTGTGTTTCTTGCGCCGCTGCCGATACGTTCACCGCTGTTTCGTTGATTCGCGCTACCAGAATACGCAGCTGGTCGATGGTGAAGTTAATAGAGTCAGCAATCGCACCGGTAAAGTCCTCGGTTACGGTTGCGGTAGTGGTCAAGTCACCGTCCGCGAGGTCGGCCAGTTCGTCGAGGAGACGCAAAATCGCTGTTTGGTTACGCTCGTTAGTTTCTGCAGTATTCAACAGACGTTTACGAGTACCGCTCAAAATATTCACACCAATAACAGCCAAACAGATCAAGAACACAACCGCAGCACCAATAGATACTTTACTGTTAATTGGGCGCGAGCTGGACAAGTCGTTAATTTTATCGGCGGTTTCAGTTAGTGCTTGCAGAAGTTGTGGCGATTCGGTCAAGAGCGCATCAGATGCCTGACGCGCGCGGAACAGCGTTGCTGAACCTTCAAACATCTCTTGAACGTTTTTGTTCACGCCTTCATAGAGTTTAGTAATTTTGTCCAAGCTGACGCGCGCACTGGAGTCGGTCACCTTGGAGATGTGCATCATGGAGTCACCTTCTTTCATACCGCGCAACATACGGCCATAAACGTTGGCGTCAGTATTAAACTGGTCTGCAGCTTGTGCCGCGTCGGCGTCACCGCGGAGCATCTTGTCCACGTTACGACCGATACGTTCCGCAATCCAAGATTGCAGCTGGGCATCTGACACCTGGTCGGCAGGTGCTTTGGTGTCCAACAAAATTTCCACGATATTACGGTGTTCAGATTGCAAGCTTGGAAGGTTGGCGTTCAGGGTTTTACCTACGCCGTTCAAGGTTACGATCAAGTCTTTGTTTTTTACGATGTCTTGCGCGTTGTTTTTAGCGCGACCCCAGATACCGGCATAGCCATCGAACTGGGATTTCAATTCGCTCGCTGCACGCTCGTCGCCGCGCAACTGGTTCCAGGTTGCATCCATTTTGGATACCACACCCGCCAATTCACCGAAGGCCTTCTCACTACCCGAGGTTGCATCGCGCGAAAGAGCGGTGAGTCGGTAAGCCTGAGCACGCAATTCAGCGATTTGTTGCAGGTTGTTCTGATCCTTACCGCCATCGCTATAAACGATGTAAGCCGTTGCGAAGAAGGCTATCAACGACAAGCCCCCAATCAATACAGCATAAAAGATTCCAGGGCTTGTCTTATACGCGCCAACTAGACTTTTTGAATCTGCTTTCATCTAATTACTCCTAACCGACTCTACGTTTTAATTTTTATCCAGGGGGTAAAATCCAGAACTCTCACATTTAAAGCTAGGTCTTCGCCGCGTTAATAAAACGCGGGTCTTCTGCCAAAAGAGCAGGCCTAAAGAGAGACCACCGCTGCTCACCGGAGGGATAACTTCCCGTCACAAATGGCAGTATGTTCTCTGCTACCGCACCAGCCTGCTCGCTATATTCATCCATGGGAAAATGTTGCATACCGAATACTTGATCGACCATTAACCCGGAATAAAGTGTTTCAGTTTCCAGAATTAATACGCGACGCTGTTTGCGGCCACCCACTAAACGGTCACCGAAATACGCCGCGAGATCAAACAATGGCAAGAGGCGGCCACGCACGTTGGCAACGCCTTTTACCCAGGGCTGCACCCCAGGCAAGTGAGTGTAATTGGGAACTTCGAGCATCTCTGACACTTCACCGATGGGCGCTACAAAGTAACTACCCATAAGTGAAAAACCTATGCCGCTCCATTGCGGGCGAATATCGGTTTGCGCCGGCAAACCACGCGCTGCCGCACGGCTACGCTGGGCTAGGTCAATTAGCGCCTCGAAGGCTGCTTGAGGTTCTGACATAACAGCATCCATCTTATCCAACACCGCGTGATCCACAGCGGCGGCGGAATATAATTATTGTGTGTGACGATTTGAAGTTGCAGACAGCAACTCCTCTGCTAACCCATTACCTCAGCCATGGCAGACATGAGTACATCGGGAGTAATAGGCTTGGATAAATAAGCCTTGGCACCTTGGCGCATACCCCATACACGGTCAGTTTGCTGGTCTTTGGTGGTGACGATAATCACCGGAATATGTGAGGTCTCAGGTAATTTCGATAATTGGCGAGTTGCCTGAAAGCCATTAAGACCCGGCATAACCACATCCATCAAAACTAAATCGGGGCGTTCTTTAACCGCCAAAGCCACGCCCGCCTCACCGTTTTCAGCGGTCAGCACCACGTGGCCATTTTTTTCCAGCATGGTTGTCAGCTTGTAAGTTTCAGTTGGAGAGTCATCAATAATCAGTACACGAGCCATAGCTGCTCCAGGTTGAATCGTAAATGTTAGAGTTAGCAGTCCCT
This sequence comes from Cellvibrionaceae bacterium, assembly GCA_021151525.1. Taxonomy (GTDB): domain Bacteria; phylum Pseudomonadota; class Gammaproteobacteria; order Pseudomonadales; family Cellvibrionaceae; genus Cellvibrio. The sequence continues at coordinate 69,694 of JAGKXD010000009.1, forward strand.
TGGAGTTTTATAGATGCCTTCGATCAGATATCAGGATGCTTTCACGTGTTTAACGTGAGTTTCAATAGCATCCAAGAGTTCGCTTTTACTAAAGGGTTTAGTGAGATATTGATCCGAGCCAACAATACGGCCTTTGGCCTTGTCGAACAGGCCGTCTTTACTGGATAGCATAATGACGGGGGTGGATTTGAATTCACTGTTGTTCTTGATGAGCGCGCAGGTTTGGTAACCATCGAGGCGCGGCATCATGATATCAACGAAGATTATATCGGGGCGGCTATCGGCAATTTTTGCCAACGCATCGAAACCGTCGGTGGCGGTAATCACCATACATCCGGCTTTTTTTAACAGGGTTTCTGCAGTGCGGCGAATGGTCTTGCTATCGTCAATAACCATTACCTTCAAGCTTTCTAAACTTACGTCCATACTCTCTGACCTTTGCCTTTGTTATGCGAGTTTGCGCCAGAACCGGTGAATTACGCTGATAGAACAGGCTGATTAGCGAAAAAAACCGTGCGTTGTTGATTTATAGTAGTCTTAAACATACGCGAACTGAACTTTTAACACAGTTTTTAAGGTTTAGCTATAACTACTTGAAACTATGAGTAATCTGTTCTCAATTTCCCCCAGTTAGTGCATTTGATTATGAAGATGTAGCTCACCTGACTCTGTCGCAGAAGTGTGCGCAATACCCTTGCTTTAAACGCTCTTAGGACTTAACTTTAGGCCGCATTTCTAACAACCGCAATATTCCTCAGTGAGATTCCCGAATGACGCTATCCGTCGGCGTGGTCATGGACCCTATCGCTAATATCAAATTCCATAAAGACACCACTCTGGCGCTTCTGTTGGCAGCTCAAGCGCGCGGCTGGTCACTGCATTATATGGAGCAGCGCGATCTTTATTTATTGCAAGGCGAGGCTCGCGCCACCATGCGCAATCTGAGCGTACAGGCAAATCCTGAGGATTTTTTCTGCCTTGGCATTAGCGCAGATCGCCCACTGGCGGATTTGGATGTCATCCTCATGCGTAAGGACCCGCCCTTCGACAACGAGTTTGTCTACAGCACCTATATTCTGGAAGCGGCGCAGAAAAAAGGTACGCTCGTGGTGAATGACCCACGCAGCCTGCGCGATTGCAATGAAAAAGTCTTCGCCACACAATTCCCACAATGCTGCCCAGCGGTGTTGGTCAGCCGCGATGCGCTAAAGCTGCGCGAATTCCATCAACAATATCGCGATGTGATTTTCAAACCTCTGGATGGCATGGGCGGCAGCCGCATTTTCCGCTGCCGTGAAGATGACCCCAACGTTGGCGTTATTCTGGAAACCCTGACCGAGATGGGCACCCAAACCATCATGGCGCAGCGTTACATCCCTGAAATCACCGAGGGCGACAAACGTATTCTGGTGATTGATGGCGAGCCCGTCCCCTACTGCCTCGCACGCATTCCCGCCAAAGGCGAAACCCGCGGCAACCTCGCCGCAGGCGGTACCGGCGTAGCGCAGCCACTTTCCGAGCAAGACCGTTGGATTGTCAGTCAAGTTGCACCTACCTTACGCGAGAAGGGTTTGCTGTTTGTCGGTCTAGATGTCATTGGTGAATACCTCACTGAAATCAATGTCACCAGCCCAACCTGCGCACGTGAAATTGATAAGGCTTATGGCACCAATATTGGCGATTTGTTGATGGCCGCCATTGCCCGCCGCAAAGAGCAGCAGCCGGACTATTCTCTGTGAGCGCAGCCTTAACCCTAGATACAACCGACTTTCAAGCCAAGCCCGTGGACGCAGGCGACCGCTTGAGCTTTACGATTTTTGTGGCCATTGCGCTGCATGCGCTGATCATTCTTGGCGTAACCTTTAAGCTGCCGCCCGCATCTAAAGGCTCACAAACTATTGAGATCACACTCGCCACACATAAA
>JAGKXD010000062.1 GCA_021151525.1 Cellvibrionaceae bacterium
TTTTTAGGGGCAGCTTCTTCAGTCGCAGAGTTAGTTGCTTGTTTTTGCGGTTTACTTGCACGTGTGCCAGAAAGCGAAACATCTACCGTTGGCAATTTAGGGTCTTCGCCGCGCTCGCGGCTTTCTACATAATTAATTGCATCGGAAACTGCGTTAACTACTTTGTTGTGAATTTCATCCATATCTTGTGGTGACATAAAAAATGTCATGTCTACATCGTGGCGGATGTAACGCGGTGGCATACGGTTAAGCGCAACACATGCTACATCGGCCACAAAATCTCTATCACCTTCTTGGGCGCGAGTGCTTTGCTCAAGAATTTCCTCAAGTACCAAACGCTCGTAATAGTTGTGGATGAAATCTATTTCGTCGTAAGCATCAAGTTTGTAATTGCGGCTATTGGTCAGCATTGTCCATATCTCTTATTGGGAACGGCAGGGGATGGAATGAGTATAGACGGGGTTTTGGCTTTGCGAGACCTTTCACGGTCATTGTGAGTTTCAGCGTTTGCTACGGGTTAGATCGCGGATGACAAAACGCGCAGGGTTGAGCGCATTCACCAGCTCGCGCGGCATGGGAATTGGCTCCTGGTTAATTTGTGCGGCGAGCAATTCGGCGCAGAGTGGCGTATAGGCAAGGCCGCGCGCGCCGTGGCCAGTATTGATATAAAGCCCGGGCCAATAGCTGCCGCCCGCGGTAATACCGGCTCTCGCATTTTTGCGAAGCGGTGCAAAATCTTCCACCATTTCATCAACCTTGGGTAAGGCACCAACAAGGGGTAGGTAATCTGGCAGGGAACAGCGAAAGGCAACGCGGCCTTCGAGGTGATTGGTATCGGCGTTTATCGCCAAGCTTGGCAAGTGTTCACGCAGATTATCCAGATTGGTTTGGTGATCGCTTGTGCGCAACGCGGTTTCAGGGTCTTTGAGATTAAAGGTTGCGCCTGTGCAGAAAATGCCGTCCTGAGCGGGGCTGATATAACCTTCGGCGCATACCACGGTTTTTAATGATGCGTCAGTTGAATTAGCTGGAAGATAAGTGACTTGCCCACGAATAACTTTGATGGGCAAATGATTGGCGATGTCAAAATTCACTGTGTCTTTGGCGCTGGCAATAATTGCAACGGGGGCTTGCTTTAGGTCGCCCTTATTTGATGATGCTTGCCAGAGCCCCTGATGATTTGTGAGTTGAGTAACTTCAAAATCATATGTGACTTGAATGTTGGGGTGGTCAATTAAATAGGCGCATAATTTTCTTGGATCAATCCAGCCCGCTTGCGGAAAAAATAATCCACTTTGAGTAAGCGAAATGCCCGCTAATTCGCTCGCTTGTTCAGCGCTAACGAATTGAACCAATTCATTTGCTTGCGCAAATTTATGGTGTAATTGGTTGTGCAATTCCGCTTCAGAATTTTTATAGGCGAGTTGTAATACACCGCAATTATTGCCAACTGTTTCCCAAAGTGGTCGATAAAAATTTAATGCATATTGCAAACTTGCCAAATTAAATGCGGCTTGCGCTTCATTCATGGGGGAAAGCTTGGCATAGAGCACGCCTTGAGGATTGCCTGAGCCTTCTTGTGCAAGCGCCGTGTGGCGCTCAAGAATATTTACAGTCCAACCGCGTTCGGCTAAGGCTCTTGCCGTGTGACAGGCGGCCAAACCACCGCCGATAATTAAAGCGCGTTTTTCGGTGAAGCGCCTATTGTTTTTATCGATTGTCCAAGGCACAGGGTAAGGCGAAAAGCTGCCGCGATAAGTGAAATCATTTGGATCAAGCGCAAGTGGTTCATCTGCAAATAAGGCTTTAACCATTTCGCGTTTGCGTCCAAAGCCGGCAACTTTTTGTATGGAAAATCCTGCGGATTTTAAACCGTTTTTGACAATGGCGGCTGCACTAAAGGTTGCGGCTGTTGTTCCTGTGCTGCTGAGGTTGCGAATGCAGGCGAATAATTCATTGCTCCACATTTGCGGATTTTTAGAGGGTGCAAAGCCATCTAAAAACCAGGCATCAACTTTTATTCCAGAGTTAGCATAAAGCGGGTGAGTGGTTGCAAGTAGTTTGCTAAAACCTTGCGCAGCGTCATCAATAATCAACGTGAGTTTGATGCGGCCGCCCATAAAACTTAGGCGATGAAAACCTGTGCCAACAAAAACCGGATAAGCCGAAATTAATTCTTCTGCCAATAAATTTAATTCTGGCCAAAGCGCGAGTGCACGCGTTAAATCGGCTTTGTTGAGCGGAAATTTTTCAACGCTGACAAAATGTAATTGCGCAGATTGAGGTGCAGTCTTAAGCCACAATTCCCACGCGGCTAAAAAATTTAAGCCAGAACCAAACCCGGTTTCGGCAATGGTGAAATGGTTTGATTCCGCAAGAGCAGCCCAACGCTCTGCTAATTGGTTGTGCTGTAAAAATACGTGGCGGGTTTCGGCTAATCCATTAGCTTTGGAAAAATAAACATCGCCAAAAATACTGGAGAGGGGCTGGCCTTCGTCATCCCAATTAAGTTGAGCGCTGGTGATGTCACTCACACGCCAAACTCATTGCGGACTTGCTCGCACCACATGGCGATACGCTCAGCAGTCTTATTGAACTCATTCTCTTCATCCAACGCCAAACCCACAAAGTGGGTGCCGTCTGGCGCCAGTGCTTTGGAGGCTTCGTAGGTGTAGCCGTCTATTGGCCAGTAGCCGCAAGGAATCGCTCCGCGGGCGACTACTTTGCTGTGCAAATAGCCCATGGCATCCAGAAACCATTCGGGGTAACCGATTTGATCGCCAAGCCCGTAAAGGGCGACTTTCTTGCCGGTGAAGTCAACCTCGCTAATGTCTTCCCAAATCTCTTCCCAATCTTCCTGCAGCTCGCCGTAGTCCCAAGTGGGAATGCCAAGGATAACGAAATCGTAAAACTGGGCGGTGATAATCGGGGTTTCATTAATGTTGAAGAAATCCACCAGATCTTCGCCCAGTTCGGCGCGAATTTTCTCGCCAGCCATTTCGGTGTAGCAGGTAGAGCTGCCGTAGAAGAGGCCAATAGGTGCTTTTGTCATAGTTGTTGTGCCCAGGTATTTACCCACTCGAGCGTCAGGGCTTCAGGGCTGTCGCCGCTACAGGCATCTAATACTAGCGGTTCACCAATACGCACTGCGCCCAAGTCGGCAAAGGCGGCATCCAGCATGCGGCCTGCTTCATTGAAGGTGCTGTAGCTGCTATCGCCCAGGTTAATGACGCCATAGCGTTTGCTGGCGATGCGTGGGTAATCGCGTGTGAGGTGTAGGTAAATAGGTTGAATATTGTCGGGAAGCTCGCCAGCACCTGTGTTGGAGTGGCAGAGCAACAGAATCTCCTCGCTATTGCGCACTAGATCTTGTGGGCGAGCATAGGTGTTGAGGCTGACTTCATGGCCAAGTTCGCGCAATCGAGCTGCAGCGACTTCGGCGATTTGCTCGGCTCTACCGTAAACACTGCCAATAAGGATTTGAATGGATGCCATAGCGAGAACCTGTTTGCTGGAATGGCGCGCATCATAGTGGTTTTGCGCGCGAAGCTGAACTCCTTAGTTGAGCGATACGTCCAGAGCGCCCTGATAACCCAGCTGACGCCAGGCTTCAAATACCATCACGGCAACTGAGTTTGACAAATTCATACTGCGGCTGTTGGCCACCATAGGAATGCGCAGTACCTGATCTTGCGGCAGGGATTCACGCAAACTGGCAGGTAGGCCCCGAGTTTCCGGGCCAAACAACAGGTAGTCGCCGGCCTGAAACTGCGGAGCGCTGTGGGGGCGAGTGCCTTTAGTGCTTAAGGCGAAGATTCTGCCCGGTTGTTGTTTGGCAAGGAAATCGTCCCATCCTTTATATAGGTGTACCTCCTGAACCTCGGCATAGTCCATGCCGGCGCGGTTAACGCTCTTCTCATCCAGCTTAAAACCAAGGGGTTCAATAAGGTGGAGCTGACAACCCGTGTTGGCCGCTAGGCGAATGATGTTTCCGGTATTAGGGGGAATTTCTGGTTCAAACAAAACAATATGAAACATTTGGCATTTTTACCTTTTATGGTCTAAGGTCATGATAAAGGTTATGTTTGTACTCTCGATTATAAAGAAGAGTTATTAGGCAATTATAAAGAAGCGCTATTAGGCAATTATAAAGAAGAGTTATCAGGTGATTGGTAAAAATCTGCCCAATGCACCCAAAGAAACTTAAGGTTTTCCCACTCTAAAGAATCAAGAGGCTTTTGGTTGAACTGGTTTGGTACAAAGTCGCGGCAAAATGAAGTTATCGGCGTGGAGTTTGCGACCGATGGAGTTGCTTTTGCTCATATAAAGCGTACCCCTACCCAACAACCTTTGCTTAGTTATTCTGAATTTATTCCCGTCGAAAGTGGCGTAAACGCCGCGGATTTGTTACGCAACCGTTTGGTAAAGCTTGGGTTGCAAAAAGTCCCCTGTAATATTGTGATGGCGCCTGGCAATTATCAAATGTTGCTGGGTGAGGCACCTAAGGTTCCGCCAGAGGAGCTGGCAGAAGCTTTGCGTTGGCGTGTTAAAGATTTAATCCAATTTCCCATTGCCGATGCAGTTCTGGACGCATTTTTATTGCCGGAAGACAGTGCGCGCGGTACAAATCGAATGGCTTATGCTGTAGTTGCTCAACGCAACAATGTCATACAGCTCATAGGTCAAGCCAAAGATGCGAATTTAGATTTGCAATCCATAGATATTGCCGAATTAGCGCTACGCAATTTAGCGCAAGCTTGCTGTGATACCAAACGCGGCATCGCCTTGGTAAAGCTGGGGCAAGGTGGCGGAAGTTTGCAAATTATTCGCGACGGCAATGTGTATTTATCACGTCAATTTTCCCTCGCGTACAATGCAGGTTTGTTAGACGACTTACCCGGCGACGCTCTTGTCTTAGAACTGCAACGCTCATTGGATTATTTTGAGCGGCAAATGCGTCAAACTCCGCCGAGCCACGTTTATTTATGTGGTGAAAATGTTACCAGCGATAAACTCACGCCAGAAATTCGCAATAGTCTCGCCGTTAAAATTGAATTGTTTAATCTTGAAGCCGGTTTGCAATTAGGTGAAAGTGTGCAGGAACACAGCTTATCCTTGTGCTTACTCGCTTTGGGTGCTGCCCTGCGTGAAGATGCGGTGGGGGCTACTTGATGCAACAGATAAATTTATATCTTCCCGAATTTCGTCCCAATCGCGAACCAGTTCGAGCCATCCATATGTTGTGGGGTGGGGTAGCGCTGTTGGTTGTGCTTATTGTGTTTTCGTTTTACTCCAATCATGAATACAAATTATTGGAGCAACAACTGGCACAGGAAAAAAATGCTCAACAAGCTTTGCAAGCTCAGCTCCAAGTTTTAAGTTCCAAAAAGCCTGCTCAATCGAGTGCGGAGTTAGACGCTAAGGTTGCCCAGTTGCAGAAGAACTTGCAGCGTCATTTGCAGATTCTCAGTATGATCTCGCATCAGGATTTAGGTAACGACAAAGGCTTTTCATCGCAGCTAAATGCATTAGGGCAAGCCTCTTTGAGTACAATTTCCGTTGAATCATTTTCATTGCAGCGAGGTGGAAAATACGCCGAGCTTAGTGGTTTGACTCGTACCGCAGATCAAATTCCTCTTTACTTACAACGCCTGCGTCGCGATTCAAGTTTTGCAGAAGTAGGATTTGGGGTGTTGAATATTGAACGCGATAAAGAGCATTCTGGTCTGCTGAAATTTAATTTGGCAAAACCTAAAGATGAAAAAGAATCCGCAGGGGGCCATCACTAATGTTTGAGTCGCTAAAGCTGGATTTTTTAATCTCGTTACAAGAAAAAATTGATGCACGCATTATGCGCGAACGTGTATTGATTTTGCTTACGATACTCGCGTTTATCTTTATGCTGTGGAATTTTGTTATCCAATCTTCCATCGATAAAAAGATGCAAGAGGTGAAAGCGAATTTAAGCACCTTGGCGACGCAACGTACCGCTTTGCAAACGCAAGTTGCAGCGACTACTCAGGGTTTGCTTAATGATCCGGATAAGCAAAAGAAAGCGCAAATAGAGCAGTTGCAAACAGATATAAAAGGTGTTGAGGCACAACTACAAAGTGTTTCGCAAAATTTGATTAGAGCTGAACACCTGCCCCAAGCGTTGCAAGAAGTGTTGGAAAAAACTAACAACCTGACACTGCTTGAAGTGAAAACATTACCAGCTCGTGAATTGCAGTTTGTCGAAGTGACTGCGCCAACTACATCAGGCGCGCAAAATGCGGAAAAACCTTCGGCAACTGAAGAGGCGAACGCAGGTGTTTATCAGCATGTTGTTGAATTACGTGTGTCGGGAAGTTATAGCCAAGTCGTGCATTTTTTAATTGAGCTTGAGCATTTACCATGGCGTTTCTACTGGCAAAGCTTGGATTACAGTGTAGATCATTACCCTAATGCTGAAGTTACCCTTCGCGTGTATACCCTAAGTTCTGAAGAGGGGCTTTTCGGTGTTTAAACTTTCCCATTTTTGTTTGTTGCTTGTAGTGCTTGTTAATGGCGCGCAAGCTCAAGAAGCCGTTACCGATCCTACAAAACCGCTTGGATATTCTGGCGGCGCGGGAACCGTCGCAGGTGGCGCGCAGGAAACGATTCAATTAACCAGTATTCTTATTGCTGAAGATAGAAAAGTAGCCATTATTAATGGCCAATCATTGCGTGAAAACCAAACCCTCAAAGGTATAGGCGCAATAGTAAAAAAAATAGATGCAGATGCAGTGACTCTGCAACAAAACGGAAAAGTCTGGCGCGTGGCTTTAAATAACACGGCTATTCGCAAATAATTGCTTTTTGGAGCTATGGCTATGCCATTTGAAAAAAACAAAGTCCTTATTCGCAACTCGCTTGTTTTGCTTACGCTTTCGGCGACGGTGTTGATTAACGGCTGCTCGAATAACAGCAATAAGAAAATTGCAGTTGAAAACGAAATGAGTGCAGTTGTTGCGGAACAAGCTGAGCGCAACAAAAAAGCTACGCCAGTTCCTGCAGAAGTTACTCAGGCGTTGTTAGATAACAACACTATTAAAACAGCGAGTGGGAAAAAATTTACCGAGCGTTTTGACGTGTCTGTTCGCAGCGTGCCAGCGCGTGATTTCTTCTTGGGATTGGTAAACGGTACCGGCATTAATATTGTTGTGCACCCCGATGTTACGGGCCACATTTCACTTGATTTAAAAAATGTCACTATCGATGATGTTTTACGTGTTACGCGCGATATTTATGGCTACGAATACAAACAAGATCGCGGTATTTACACTGTATACGCCAACGCATTGCGAACTGAAGTATTCCGCATTAACTATTTGGATGTGCAACGTGTCGGTGTCTCGGATACCGCAGTATTGGTAGGGCGAGCGCAATCAAATGGTCAAAATGGAAACTCCAGCGGCAGCGGAAACTATGGTGGCGGTTCGAACAGCGGCGGTGGAGATACCGCTAATTTATTGGGCATGTTGGAATCTGCTGAAAAAAATAAAACGTCGAACAGTGGTGGTAATGGCGGTAGCGGTGGACAAGGCATTACACCGGGTTCACGCGTACAAACGTTGAATCACACGGATTTTTGGTCGAGTTTACATAGCACTGTGGCATCTATCATCGGTGGTGAAAGTGAAAGTCGCTCGGTCACCATTTCTCCGCAAGCAGGTATGGTTGTTGTAAAAGCCTTGCCAAGTGAATTAAGTGCCGTGCGTGATTTCTTGGAGCGTTCAGAGTTAAGCGTGAAGCGTCAAGTAATTCTAGAGGCAAAAATTTTGGAGGTTCGTTTAAGCGAAGGTTTTGAGGCCGGCGTAAATTGGAGCGCGATTAGTGGGCAGCTTGCCTATTCACAAAATATTCTTGATGGCTACCCAATCAATACTGATGGTAGTAATGCCCAAGTCGGGGAGCGTCGCAATCTCACATACAACTATCCTTATTATGATAAAGATGGTGTTTTACAAAATCTCGCAATTCCTGGCGGTGAAAAAATTGGCGGCACCTTCGCATCTCTGTTGAAAGTACAAGATATTTCAAAAGTATTGTCCTTGTTAGAAACCCAAGGCTCGGTGCAAGTATTATCTAGCCCGCGAGTGTCAACGGTGAATAACCAAAAAGCGGTTATTCGTGTTGGGTCAGATGAATATTTCGTTACTGGCATCTCGAATAATACAACCTCAAATGCAACTTCAGTTTCTAGTACGCCTAATATTGAATTGTCGCCGTTCTTTAGCGGTATTGCGTTAGACGTAACCCCGCAAATTGCTGAAGACGGTGAAGTGGTGTTGCATATTCACCCGGTGGTAAGCGATGTGAAAGATCAACAAAAGAATTTCACCGTAGGCAATCAGGATTTTTCTTTACCTTTGGCACTGCGTGGAATTCGTGAATCAGACAGCATTGTTAAGGCCCAAAATGGTCAAGTGATTGTATTGGGGGGATTAATGCAGGATTCAAAGAATAATCTAGATGGCAAGCGCCCCGTGTTAGGTGATATTCCCTTGGTTAACAGTTTGTTTCGCACTAAGAGTAAAGCTAAATCCAAAACAGAATTGGTTATTTTGTTGCGCCCAATTGTGGTTGATAGCAACACCTGGCAAAACCAATTGGAACAGAGTGAAAAAAGAATTCAAGACATTGGTGACGAGTACAGAAAGCAATAATGAGTCTGACTTGCAGGTCAATGGCTAGTAGAGGTTTATATGTATCGCCAGCACTTTGGATTAGTGGAGCATCCGTTTTCGCTGACACCTGACACGCAATTTTTCTTTAACAGTCAGAGTCATCGCGAAGTGCTGAGTACGCTGTTGTTGGCGCTACGCCACAGTGAAGGGTTTATTAAAATTGTTGGCGAAGTCGGAACTGGCAAAACCCTGTTGAGTCGCAAGCTGCTCGCAAGCCTTGGCGATAATTTTCTCACCGCTTATATCCCCAATCCTTATTTAACGCCAGAAGAACTTAAATGGTTTTTGGCAGAAGAAATTGGCATAGCCTATTCTCCGAAAATGCCGTCCTACCAATTGCTGCGTGAAATTAACCGGCGTTTAGTTGAACTTGCCCAACAAAAAAAACAAGTTGTTTTAATTGTGGATGAAGCACAAGCCATGCCGCGCGAAACCATAGAAGCCTTGCGCTTGCTAACCAACTTGGAAACGGAAAAAAGTAAATTGTTGCAGGTTGTATTAATTGGTCAGCCTGAGTTGGATGATCTTTTGAATCGTCCTGATTTGCGTCAGCTTAAACAACGTATTGTTTTTTCCGAGTATCTGCATGGTATTCCGCGCCGCAGTTTGCCTAACTATATTGCCTATCGCTTGAGCTCAGCGGGCTATCGTGGTGCTAATTTATTTTCGCATGCTGCACTGAGTTTGTTGTATCGCGCATCAGGCGGAGTGCCGCGTTTAATCAACGTTATTTCGCATAAAGCCATGCTTGCCGCCTACGGTGAAAAAAGTGAGCGAGTAACGCGTAGCCATATGGCAAGAGCGATTGCAGATACTAAAGAGAGCCGCTCTATAGGCCGTATTCTTGCCAAGCGAAATATTTGGCTGTGGCCAAGTGTTGCGGTAGCTGCTGCGGCGAGCGCATTGATTTTGCCTAATTTGTTAGGTGTAAATCTATGAGTTTGCTCAATGATATGTTGCGCGACCTTTCACAACATAAGCGAGTGGCTGATGGTGTTGAAGGCTATGACGATGAGCTGCTTAAGGCATCATCTATCACGCAAAAAGAATCACAGTCGTGGTTGCCTTTGGTAATTCTCTTTGTTGCTATTTTTGTAGCGGTGATTGGTGTTAATCATTTTTGGCATAAACTATTTAATAAGGGCGTAGCACATGACCCTTTGCAAAATATTGTAAGTACAAAAGCATCTGCGATTATTGCGCCAATTCCTGTACCAAAAGCGGCTAAGGGCGTTACTGAGCCAAATTTTTCTAAAGAAACTTCCCCGCCAGGCGTTGAATTACCAAAAGAAACTGGTGCAGCGGCAGAGTTGCAGAGTCATATTGATGATTTGTTGTTGCAGGCTGATCGCGCTATAGGAATGGATCGTTTAACTGCACCAATTGAAGATAACGCTTATAGCTACTACCAAAAAATTCTCGGCATGAGCCCTGGCAACAATGAGGCGAAAGAAGGCTTGGATAAAATTGCCAACCGTTATTTGTTAAAAGCCCAAGAACAAATGAAACTTGGCAACTCATCGCAAGCTGAAGCCTTAATTCAGCGCGCACGCTTTGTTTCTGAGCGGTATGTGCAAGCGCATGAAGTTGCGGTGAATGAAACTGAAACTTCAATTGCTGCAGAATCGAATAAGTCCGTTGCTGAGTCACAAGAAGAGAAGCAATCAGTATCTGCATCTACTGAAACGATTAAGCCTTTTCCTGTGGCGGAGGCTTCGGTGATATCAGTTGCGCCCAATGCAACCTGGAAAGATGAACAAATGGCGCGTCACGCGCAAGAATTGATTCAGCAAGCGAAACAAACGGAAGCGCTGGCACAGTTAAAAGGTTTTATTGTTACTGCGCAAAAGCCGGCGCAATCTGCCGCACTTTTGGCTGAAATTTACTTGCAGCAAGGTAATACGCAAGCGGCAAATCTGGTTGTTGAAAATGCTAGCTATTTGGCCGAAGACACAAAAGCAAAATTGAAAGCGCAAATACTTAGTGCCAATGGTGACGACACACAAGCCATTGGCGTGCTCGAAAAAAGTTTGACCACTGCTGAAAATAATGAAGCCTACAGATCACTTCTGGCGAGCCTTTACCATAAAACGGCTAACTATCAGCAATCTATTATTAGTTACCAGCGTTTGATAAATAGTTTTGGCGAAAAACCAGCTTATTGGTTGGGCTTGGCGCTAGCCTATGATGGTTTGTCACAGCACAAAAATGCGCTGCAAGCTTACCAGCGTCTGCGGGAATATCCGCAGTTGCAGGAGCAAGTAAAACAATATACAGATCAACGAATTGCTGCATTGCGCAGTGAGTGAGATAAACATGTTTAGTTCATCAGCACCAAAACGTATTCGTATCGGCGATTTGCTGGTCGAGAAAAATATGATTACCGAAGCCCAGCTGGCGCATGCATTGCAAGAGCAAAAGCTGAGTGGCCGAAAATTAGGTAATCAATTAGTTGAGCTTGGTTATGTTGATGAAAATGAATTGCTCAATTTGTTGTCTACCCAATTGCAAATTCCATTTGTGCAATTAAAGCAATTTCGTTTTGATAAAGAATTGGTACAAACGCTGCCTGAAACCAGCGCGCGCCGTTACCGTGTTATGGTGTTGCGTGAAGACTTTGACGGTTTGTTGTTGGGCATGGCCGACCCAACAGATATTTTTTGTTTAGATGAGTTGCAACGCATCCTGCAAAAAAATTTAAAGCCTGCAGTAGTGCGTGAATCTGAGCTACTGGATATTCTTGATATCGCTTACAGTCATGCAAGTGAAATTGCATCGCTTGCTGGTGAGTTGGATGAAGAGTTACAAGAGTCTGCCGTAGATCTTGATAGCTTTATTGCAGATTCTATAGACAGCGATGCGCCTGTTGTTAAATTGCTACAAAAAATATTTGAAGAAGCCTTAACCAACAAAGCATCGGATATTCATATCGAGCCCGATGAAAAAGTATTACGCATTCGCAATCGTATTGATGGTGAGTTAATTGAGCAGGTGATGAATGAGAAGCGTATTGCATCAGCCTTGGTTGTGCGTATTAAATTAATGGCGAGTTTGGATATTTCTGAAAAGCGTTTGCCGCAAGATGGGCGTTTTAATTTAAAAGTTAAACATCACAACATTGATGTTCGTCTTTCTACTATGCCTGTGCAGTTTGGTGAATCAGTAGTGATGCGTTTGCTCGATCATACCGATGGCGTGCGCAGTTTGGATAATGTGGGTATGCCAACCAATTTGGTGTCGCGCTTCCGCAAAATTATTACTCGCCCACACGGTTTAGTCTTGGTGACGGGGCCTACGGGTAGCGGTAAAACCACTACGCTTTACGGTGCGCTTTCTGAATTAAATAAACCGCAGAAAAAAATTATTACGGTTGAAGACCCGGTTGAATATCGCTTGCCGCGCATTAGCCAAGTGCAATTGCACGAAAAAATAGGTTTGACATTTAGCAGTGTGTTGCGCGCAACCTTGCGTCAAGATCCGGATATTTTGTTAGTAGGTGAGATTCGTGATGCGGAGTCTGCAGAAATTGCATTGCGTGCATCTATGACAGGCCACATGGTGTTATCAACCCTTCACACTAACGATGCTATTAGTTCAGCGCTGCGTTTATTGGATATTGGTGTAGATGGTTATTTGGTGGCAACCGCTTTGAAGGCTGTCGTTGCGCAGCGTTTGGTGCGCCGTATTTGTTCCAGCTGCATTCAAAACCACACGCCCGACGCCAACGAATTGCAATTGTTGGCGACTATTTCTAAAACAAAAGATTTTAGTTCGGTCGTGTTTAAAGCTGGCACAGGTTGTCCGCATTGTAATAATACTGGCTATCGTGGCCGTATTGGTGTTTTCGAAATGCTTGAGCTGGATGCAACTATGGCTGAAGCTTTGCGCAAATCCGACATTAATGGATTTGCAAAAGCGGCAAGCTCAAGTCCTAATTTTAAAACCTTGAGTGAAGCGGCGCTGGAGTATGCAGAGCAGGGTATAACAACGCTAGATGAAGTTATGAATATAACTGCGCAAATTGAAGAGCTAACATAAGATGGCAATTTATCTTTTTAAAGGCCGCAACGCTGACGGTAGGCTCATTAACGGTCAGGTAGAAGCTGCTAATACAGATTTGGCTGCCGGCCAGCTTCTTGGGCGCGGTATTACCCCTGTGTCGATGGAAGAGCAATTAGTTCAGTTGAGTTTGCGTGAAAAGTTTGAACGCGCAACGAATTTAGGCAAGGTTGAGCCGGTTGAATTAATTATGTTTTGCCGCCAAATGTTTACCATTTCAAAATCAGGTATTCCATTGGTGAAAGGTTTGCGCGGCTTGGCAGCATCATTGCGTAATTATACGTTTCAACGCGCATTGGAGGATATTGTTGAGCGTTTGGAAACCGGCGTTGAGTTGTCTACTGCAATGCGTTTTCACCCGAAAATATTTAATAATTTATTTGTCAGTATGGTGAGTGTGGGTGAAAACTCAGGGCGTTTAGATTTAATTTTTAAACAGCTAAGCGAATATATGGAGCGCGATTTAACAACATCCAAAAGCATTAAAACGGCATTGCGTTATCCTACTTTTGTGCTGGTCGCCATTAGCATTGCAATGGCTATTATCAATATTAAAGTGATTCCTGCGTTTGCGGGGATGTTTGCCAGCTTTGGTGCCGAGTTGCCTTTGCCTACCCGAATTCTAATGGGGATTTCCGAATTTTTCGTCGCCTATTGGGTGTATATGTTAATTGCAATAATCGGTTCAATAGCGTGGTTTATGCATTACACAAAATCACCAGATGGCAGTCGCTGGTGGGGCAAAAAAAAATTAGGCTTGATTGTGGTGGGCGATATTATTGAGCGTGCATCGCTCGCGCGTTATGCGCGCTCTTTTGGATTAATGTTAAATGCAGGCTTACCTATTTCAAATGCCTTAGAGTTGTGTGCACGTGCTATCGATAATAACTATCTGGGAGACAAAATTCGCGGTATACGTGCGGGTATTGAGCGCGGTGAAGGCTTGTATCAAACACATTTAGTCAGTGGCATGTTTACGCCTTTGGTGTTGCAAATGATTTCAGTGGGTGAGGAGAGTGGGCAGGTAGATACTCTGCTTGCTGAAGTTGCTGAGTTTTATGAGCGCGAAGTAGAGTACGATACCAAGTTGTTAGGTGATCGTATCGAACCCATTATGATTGTGATTATGGCTGGCTTTGTCACTGTTTTAGCTTTGGGGATTTTCTTACCAATGTGGGATATGTACTCCATTCAAAAACATTAACGGGAATTTTAATTGCCATGAAAAAAAGTTTGGGCTTTAGTAGCTTTGAATTTTATTTTGTGGTGTCTGTCATAGGTTTAATTTTAATTGTGGGGATTCAGCGCTATTTTCGTTTAGCAGAGGAAACGCAGCGATTAAGTTTTGAGATTCTTGCCAATAATTTCAGTTCAGTTGTTTATACTCATCGTGCTCGCTGGTTAATGGCACAACAATCTTCTGAAAAGACAGATCAATTAAAAATTGACGATAGAATCGTACAATTTTCTTCAGAAGGTTGGCCGGTTGCTGTTGATGGAGTTAGCCAACAAATCAATATTCCCGCTTGCTTGAGTTTGTGGAATAGTTTTTTACAGCCCCCACCGCTAATTTCGTTTACTAATGGTGAGCCTTATGGGGCGCACCAATATCATTTGAGTGTGACGGTTGACGGTAAGTGCAGATTTGAATCAGTGAATCCTAAAGGATTCTATTTTGAATATTCCCCCTCATCTGGACAAGTTAAGACCTTCACCCTTCCTATTGCGAAAAATAGTTAGCAATTTGCTTTTAATAACTGGCAAGTTCCGACTATTGAACTATATTTTGCTTATCAAGCAATTATTCACATATATGTCTTGACGAGACAGGGAAGAGCTAGTGGCCTTGCTCTTGTTTTGATGTTTCGAATTAGGATTTTGTCGTTTTTTATTATTGACCGCACAACACACCTTGTTTGGAGTCCTGCTATGAAAACTCAACAATCTGGTTTCACACTGATTGAACTTATTGCTGTAATTGTGATTTTAGGTATTTTGGCTGCTACCGCATTGCCAAAATTTGTGGATATGTCTGGTGCCGCTGAGCAGGCTGCAGTGGATGGCGTTGCGGGTAGCCTGAGTAGTGGTGCAGCCATGAACTATGCGAATGCGGTTGCTCTGAGCTCTGGTATTGTGACCGGTACTGCCAAAGTCGTTGTTGCTAAATGCAGTGACACCCCCGGAGTTTTACAAGGTGGTTTGCCTTCCGGTTATAGCGTAACGGGTACTGATACTGCGGTGGCAGCTTTGGGTACTCCTGCAAGTTGTACTCTCACTGGTAAGGGTTCTAAAACATCTACATTCCAAACTATTGGCGTGCCCTAAGGTTTGTTTAGTTAAATTTGTGTGATGTTTGTATGCGAAAGGCAGAGAGAGGATTTACCTTAATTGAATTAATTACGGTCACAATCTTAATCGGCATCATGTCTATTACTTTGTTTTCGCGTATGAGTGGTGTTTCTAGTACCAATGTAAATGCAGGCCGCGATGATCTCATCGCGGCCTTATTTTTTGCGCAGCAAACTGCCATGGCGCGCAGCAATATTCAGGTGATAGTAACCAGCACTTCGGTAAGCGTGACCGAAAACGGAACCGCCATAGTGGTTCACAATAAGGGCTATCCTTTGAGTTTCGCGTCAGGCGTGACGGCGACACCGGCTACATTCGTCTACGATAAGTTAGGTCGAACGACGGCAGGCACGGTTACCTTATCGGGAGCTGGTGGTGTAAGTGCTAGTGTTAGCGTAGAGGCGAGTGGTTATGCGCACTAGACATTTTTATTGTTTAAAATTTCCAACTCGGCAAAGGGGCGTAAGCCTTTTAGAGTTAGTGGCGTTTTTGGTCATAGTGAGTATTGCGAGCAGTGCGCTTTTGGCGACTTATGCCAACAGTGCGAAACGCAATGCCGACCCGATTATTATGGTGCGCACCTTAGAGCTTGCGCAGGCAAAACTCGATGAAATTATGGCGCTCAAATATGACGCTAACACGCCCACCGGTGGAATTCCCGCCTGTGGAAGTACCGGCGGTCCTGCGTGCAATAATACTCCGGACGCCGACATGAATGATGTCGATGATTTTAATAATGTTAGCGATACGCCTTACACTGGCTACACACGCAATGTTACGGTCACAACATCCAATAATTTAAAATTAATTACGGTGACTGTGAGCGCGCCAAAAAGTGTAAGCCTTACACTTGCGGCTTATAGGGCGAACTTTTAAATGTTGCGCCAATTACCAAATACACATAAATCGATTCGTGGCTTCACCTTGCTTGAAGTGATTACGGTTATCGTTATTTTGGCAATCTTGTCTGTATTGGGAACTCGTTTTGTACTCGATACTACAAAAGCTTACCAATCCACCCAAACTCGCGCGCGTCTAATTAATACGGGGCGTCAGGCTGTTGAGCGCATGTCGCGGCAATTGCGCGTGTCTCTGCCTTACAGTGTGCGTTTAACTAATGGCAATATGTGTTTGGAGTTTATGCCTATCGCTAGCGGCGGAAATTATCGTGGCGCACTCAATGGCACGGGCACTGCTTACACAGAATACGTGCCTGATTTAATTAACACAGCAACGCCTTCGGGAACACTTGTGGTGTCGCCGCATACGGTTGATTTTGGTTCGGCGCAATATGTCAGCATTGGTGCTATGACAGATACAGAACTTTACGGCGCGAGCCCTTCATCGCGCGCAACCTTAATCTCACGCACCAGCACTCAACTGACATATTCGCCTGCAAAAGGTTGGGCGCGCAATTCGGTGAATAAGCGTTTTTATTTGCTCGATAAACCGCAAGCATTTTGCGTGGTGAACAACCAGTTGCGTTTTTATGATAACCAAGATGTTACTGCCGCAAGCGTTGATACAAGTGCTGCATCTAGCTTGCTTGCCGATAATGTTACAGGTACTACAACGCCATTTGCTTTAACAGCGGGCAGTGAAAACCGCAACACGGTTGTGCAATTTAATATTACCTTTATGCAAGGCACTAGCATTGCGCAGGGTGCTGAATCCGTCGTAATCAATCACGCGGTGATGATACGTAATGTCCCTTAATAAACTTTCTGTAACAACTCATTCTTTTGCGGCTCTGCAAAAAAAGCAGCAGGGCTTTTTAATGCCGCTCGCTATTTTTATTGTGGTGGTGATGGGGTTGTTTGCTTTAGTAATTTCACGGACTGCAATTCAAACCAGCACTGCATCAACACAAGAAATTGTTTCCACCCAAACTTTTTATGCGGCGGAGAGCGGTGCGCAGCGCGGAATGCAAGTGCTGTTTTTTCCTGATGCCAGTTTTCGTCAGCAGGTAGATACTCGCTGCGTGGGGCTCAATACCACTTATGCAGATACAGTTCCTGGGTTAAACAATTGTTCGACGGTCGTAACCTGCAGTTGTACCTTTCAAGATGGAAGCAGCTGTTCGCCGATTGTGGCTGCAAACTATACGTCGAATGCAGGCGTTAATAAGCTGACAAGCTTTTACAAAATCACCAGTGCCGCAACCTGCGGATCGGGAAATTTACGGGCTCAGCGAACGATTGAAGCTGGCTCGTTTTTAAAACAAGAATAGCTTTCTGCGCTTTGGAGCTAGGTTAAATTGAATCAATTTATGTGCTCATTACTCGTCAGTTCTGTGCGGTCGCTCGGAAATTTGCGTGCATATGTATTATTTTTTTTAGTGTGTATCGCGGCTCATCTTGAAGCCGCAACCTACACATTAACCGGCGGTAGTTACCCGCCTTGCGATACCAGTTGGAGTGTTAGCGGTACAACTTATACCTGTACTGGAAATGGCCGTGTGACCTTGGCTAGTGGCGATATTTTGGCTGCAAGTACGTCAATTACTATTTCTGCAAACAACGGGTTTTCGTTAACGAGCAATACGATTGGCTCGGGTTCCGCCAGCATTAATTTAACGTCGTCTTACGGCACGGTTGTATCTTCGGGAACCAACACGCTGTATGGCAACATTCAAGGTGGGAGCGGGGCGGTGACTTTGGTTGGAACATCCGTCACCGGGACCATTACCACGAGCGGCAATATCAATTTAACGGGTGGTGGTGTTACGGGGTTGGTGACCAGTAGCAGCAATACCATCACCACCAGCAACACTAATTTGGCTGGCGGAGCAAAAGCCCAATCAGGAATGACGATTAGCGGCGGCACACTCGCGGGCGCTTTTACGATGACTTCCAATAATTCGGCAACATTTTCCAACGTGAATATGTCAAGCGGTAGCATCACGGGCGCGAGCACTGTAAGCATCAGTGGCAGTACTTTGGGTTCTTCCTCCTCGTCCATAACCATTACATCAACCTCTGGGGCAATCAGCCTTAGCTCATCCACGGTTTTCGGAAGCCTTACTGCGCCGAGTTATTCCACGGTGAATGTACCGTCTGGAAGTAATGTGTATGGAACCTGTTCTCCCGGATCTACGCCCGCGAATGCCTGTAATGCGTCGCCGCCAACGACTTGTACCAGCGGTTTTGTGGGGGGAATTACCGGTAGTTATTTCAACAATAAAACACTGACGGGTTCCGCCACAGGTACTCGGGTGGATAACAGTATCAACTTTGACTGGGGGACGGGCGCTCCGGGTGTAACAGGTGTGGGAGCCGATAACTTTTCGGTGCGCTGGTCAGGTTCAGTTCGTGCGCCTGTAACCGGATCTTATATTTTTCAAACCATTTCTGATGATGGTGTGCGCCTGTGGGTTAACGGTCAGCAGTTAATCAATAACTGGACTGATCACTCTGCAACGACCAACAACAGCGCCAGCATTGTTCTTACTTCTGGGCAGTCCTACAGTATTGTTATGGAGTTTTATGAAAACGGAGGTAACGCCGTTGCTAAGCTGAATTGGCTGGTGCCTGGCTATGGTACTTACTCGCCTATTAGCACCCAAAATGTAAGTAATCCTGATACGAGTAGCTTTTGTACTATTCCAACTCAAAGCTGTGCAGGGGGAGGGCTTCTAGGTGGGGCCCTAGGTAAATATTACAATAACACCAACTTATCGGGCACCGCTGCGGCTTCCCGTGTTGATACCGCTATAGATTTTAATTGGGATACAGGTTCGCCCGGAGTAACGGGCATAGGTACAGATAATTTTTCTGTTCGCTGGGACGGTTATTTAAAAGTTACCACCTCAGGTAACTATCAATTTGAAACAGTGTCGGATGATGGTGTGCGTGTTTGGATTAACAACCAATTAGTCATAGATAACTGGACAAACCACTCCCAAACCAGCGATACGAGTGCAGCCATCGCCTTGACTGCAGGTAATAATTATCCCGTAAGAGTTGAATACTACGAGGCGGGAGGAGTATCGGTTATAGCGCTGCATTGGAAGGCGCCCTCAGACACGGCTTACGCTTCTCTCCCCACATGTCCATCCACGGTGGCTTATTACGGTATATCGCACAGTGGATCGGGGCTTACCTGTGCTGGCGAACCCATTACGGTCACTGCTTATGACAATCTTGGGAATACGGTTGCACCTACGGTGGGCACCCAAATTACGCTATCGACTACCCCGTCGACAGGCACTTGGGCAGGGGGTAATACCTACAGTTTTACAGGCGGTGAAATGTCGGTTATTAAATATCTGCAACAAACGACGGCCGCTACGTTGAACATTAACCTCACCGACGGAACCTACAATGAGTCTAGCGGTTTAGACCCCAACATCACGTTTGTAAATACGGCATTGAAGTTCTACAACAATACATCAACGGTTGGTTTGCAGAATCAAGTTGCGGGTATGGGGAATAGTTCGGCGCTGTTGAAGGCCTTGCGTACAGACACCAACACGGGGGCGTGTGTTGCCCAAGTTACAGGCACTAAGGCCGTCAAATTTGGCTATCAGTGTGTAAATCCTACAACCTGTGTTAACGGGCAAACCTTTAGTGTGAATGGTACTGGCGTTGCCGCGAATACGGCTTCTGTACTCCCAGCCAGCATTGCTTACACCAGTTTGAATTTAACTTTTGATGCATCGGGAACGGCCAGTATCCCCTTAAATTACACCGACGTAGGCAAGTTAACGCTCTTTACCCAAATGAGTTTGCCTGCATCGGGGAATGACCCTGCAATCACCTTTTCAGACTCCAATACGTTTGTGGTAAAGCCCTATACCTTGGCAATTCCCGCTTCCAGTATCCAAACGGGCAGTGGGGGAGCGAACCCGGGCTCAACTTCCGCAGCTGGGAGCGGATTTGTGTCGGCCGGAACTGCCTTTCAAGTAAAAGTACAATCGCTAAACTCATCCGGCGCCGTCACACCTAATTTCGGCAACGAAACCACGTCAGAAAAAGACAACATGCAAATCAAAGCTGCTAGTCTCGTGTATCCCTCTGGCGGAACGCTGACGGCATTGACGGGCGCTGGTGTTAACAGCTTTGTTTCCTCTGGTTCAGCTGGAACTTGGCTGAACAATACCATTGCATGGAATCAGGTTGGCAGTATCACCCTGCGGCCTGAGTTAAGCGATTCGGATTATTTAACCGCCGGCGACATATACACTCCAACGGTAACGGGCACCGTAGGTCGTTTTTATCCTGATCATTACCGGGTTTCTGCGTCTTCAACAACGAACGGCTGCGGTAGTTTTAGCTATATGGGACAGCCGCATCTCGGTTTGTCCTATACGCTTCAGGCAGAAAGCCTAGGTAACGCTGTTGTGTCTAATTACGGTGGCAATTACGGAACTACCACAACTCTTGCTAAACCCGTGTATGTTGCAGAGGATAACGATAGTGCCAACGGAGCCAGTTTGAGCGGGCGAGTCGCTGCCGGTGCGGTTCCAGTTTGGGCTAATGGAATCCTGCAATTTAATACCACGGCGAATGTTGCTACTAATACGGCAACGGCGTTTAACCGCCAGACATCCACTGCGCCGGACGGGCCATTTACTGGCCTGCAATTTGGGCTCGATGTTACAGATGCCTTTGACGGCCGCAGTTTGCAAGGTAAAAATATGAATGCGACCACCTCGGGCGCTTGCAGCGGCGCAAGTTGCACGGCTGTTTCGCTGGGCAATCCGCTAAATATGCGCTATGGGCGCTTGCGTTTGGATGATGCATTCGGCCCGGAAACCTTCGCCTTGAACGTAAACTTTTCAACCGAATACTGGGCGGGTAATCATTTTAGTCTGAACACGGATGATTCATCTTGTACGCTAGTGCCGCGTTCTGCCATTACTTACCCCGCCGGTAATATCTCAGTGGATGCCAATCGCACCGTTGCGCTAACCGGAGGCTCAACGCAAGGTGTTTATACCTTCTCTGCTGCTAATCCAACGTCAATTGTGTTTAATGCAGGTAGTGCAGGGCAATATTTTACGTCTCCCGCCGGCGCTAAAGGCGCTTTTGTAGTAGGCGTAAACTTAACCACTTTGCCTTGGTTGCGTTTCGATTGGAATCAGGATGGCGATTATTCAGATCTATTAATGCCAAATGCGCGCTTTGAATTTGGATCTTATCGCGGCAATGACCGTATTATTTATTGGCGTGAAAAATTGCAGTAAACGATTTATTTGTTAAGCTCTAGATTCACCGAGTTGTCGCAGGTTACCAAGAAGTAAATTATGGAAATGACCATTACCACCCCAAGCCTGCTATTCCCGGCAATTTCATTGCTGTTACTGGCCTATACGAACCGTTTTGTCGTTCTGACTAACGTGATTCGCCAGCTCAGCAATGTTGAAAATGCAACCTCGCTTGAGCTTGTCCGCCGCCAAATCGATAACTTGCGCCTGCGCATTCAAGTGATTCGCCGCATGCAAGCTTTTGGGGTTTTGTCCTTTGTGCTGTGTACCTTGTCGATGTTCGCATTCTTAATGCAGTGGTATGTGGCAGGCCAATTATTGTTCGCGAACAGTCTTATTTTGTTAGTGATTTCGTTAATGTTTTCGTTTTACGAAGTGAATATTTCTACAGAGGCAATCAATATCGAACTGGAAAAATTTGATGCTAGGGTTAGCGGAATAGAGCAGGGCACTGAAAAAGCAGATTAACTGCTTTTTCAGTGTAGAGTGCTTAGTGATGGACATCCTCAGTAGGTGCTTCTAGGCGTACATCTACGGCAAGCTCATCGGCAATGGTATCTAGCTGATCGTAGAGTTCGTCCATATTGACTGATTTCGGCACTTGAATCAGGCCTGTGGCTTCAAACATAGGTTCTCCCGACCAAGGCATACTTGAACAAGCGGTTTCCAGCTCGCTCATGTTAATATTGCGGCTGGCAAAAGCTTGTGCAATTTCAAAGATGATACCCGGGCGGTCACTCCCCACCACGCTGAATTGAAATTCCTTACCGGCGGGCTTGATTGAATCTGCGGCAGACTCCACCACAATCTTCAAGCCTTGGTCGGCTAAATTACCCAAAGCTTCGCGCAACGCAGATTCGCTTTCAGTATCGATAGCGACCTGCAAAATACCCGCAAACTTGCCCGCTAAATGTGCCATGCGGCTTTCCAGCCAATTGCCTTGGAGTCGGGTGATTGTTTGTGCCAGCAGTTCGACAACACCAGGTTTGTCGTCACTGATAATGGTTAAGACTAATTGTGTTTGCACAGTGGTTTTCCTTTTTATGATGGTCTTGGCAGTTGGATTAAGGGTAACTTTCTCTTAGACCCTGAACAAGTAAAATATTAAGCAGTCCTTGAATAAGTTAAACCTATGATTATTCCCCATGAACAACTTTCGGATGATGCATTGCTTGGTTTGCTGGAAGAATTTATTACGCGCGAAGGAACCGACTATGGTGAAACTGAAATATCGCTCGCGCAAAAAGTAACGCAAGTGAAGCGCCAGCTTGTGCGAGGAGATATTGCCATAGTGTTTGATCCCGCGACTGAGTCTGTATCAATCTTAACCAAGCATGATGCCAGCTTACTGAATAATTATTGAGAGAATATGAATCATCTATTTTTACATTGTCGTGCAGGTTTTGAAAAAGAATGTGCAGCAGAAATTACCGATTTAGCGGCTGAAGTAGGTGTCTATGGTTACAGCAAAACTAAAGACAATTCCGCCTATGTAATTTTTATTACGCATGAGCCTAATGGTGCAATGCGTATTCAACAAGAGTTGCGTTTTCGAAAATTAATTTTTGCTCGCCAATGGTTTGTAACTCAGGCGTCCATTAGCGATTTGCCAGTGACAGATCGCGTAACTCCTTTGCTCGCCGCTGCCGAGCAATTTCCAATTGCGCGCGAATTGTTGTTGGAGACTGTTGATACAAATGACGGCAAAGAATTATCAGGGCTCAGCAAAAAATTTACTGCTCCGTTCAGCAATGCATTGAAGAAAAAGCAATTGCTTAGCCCCAAAAGTCCATGGCGTTTACACTTGGTTTTCATCACGGGTACTGAAGCTTATTTGGGTGTGAGCTTGTTTAGTAACAGTTCACCCTGGCCTATGGGTATTGCGCGTTTGCGTTTACCAAAAGAAGCCCCTAGCCGAGCAACGTTAAAGTTAGAAGAGGCTTGGCATCACTTTATTCCTGCAGAAGATTGGGATACGCGTTTAGCATCGGGCATGCGCGCTGTAGATTTGGGCGCAGCACCCGGCGGTTGGACTTGGCAGTTGGTACAGCGCGGAATGTATGTTGAGGCTGTCGATAATGGACCAATGGATAAAAACCTTTTGGAAACCGGCCAAGTCCTCCACATTCTTACCGATGGATTTTTGTATGAGCCCAAAAAGAAAGTCGATTGGCTGGTGTGCGACATTGTTGATAAACCTGCGCGCGTGACCAGCATGATTATTCGCTGGTTTAGCAAAGCTAATTGCCGTGAAGCTGTATTCAATTTGAAGCTACCGATGAAGCAGCGTTATCTTGAAGTGAAAAAATGTGAAGAGCGAATTCTTAAAGAATTGACCAATCTGGGCTTTAATGCAGATATTCAATTTAAACAGCTTTACCATGATCGCGAAGAAGTAACCGGCCATTTGCGTGTTTTGTAAATTAAAACACGCTAATGGTAAGCCGTTTTGTCTGTGGTAGTGTGATTTAAAACCCACTCAGTTAATTGAACCCAATCTTCAATTAATTTGCGAAGTTGATTTAAATGTTCTGGCGGCATGTCGTGTTTAGCTAAGGCTTGCTCGCCAATGTCTGTGAGCGCAGAAACTATTTTTCCGATAGTATGGGCAGAAAGTGATTGATATATTTCTGCATTAAAATGCATTTCTCCCGTATGCAAACCGTGCAGGTTTTCATAAGGTGCGATATGAATATGCGTCAATGTATTTTTAATAGCATTTGCCAAACCAGGATTATTATTTCGTAATAACCGAAATGTAAGTTCTAAGGCTTGGTGGCTAAAAAAATCAGTGGGCTGATGGGCTTCAATTGGAATCCGAGACATCGAACCTTGTTCCCCGGGGTAGTGAATGAAAGTCCATTGTTTTTAATATCCTCAGCTTGAGTTTAGCAATAGAATGTTTTTTTGCCGTTTGTTTTTAGACGAAGAAATACTATGAATAGTGAAATTGATAAAATTTTAGATACCAGTGGTTTGCTCTGCCCTGAGCCGGTAATGATGTTGCACAAGGCTGTGAAAGAACTCGCAGACGGCGGCGTAATTAAAGTGATAGCAACCGATCCCTCTACAACAAGAGATGTACCA
>JAGKXD010000063.1 GCA_021151525.1 Cellvibrionaceae bacterium
CTATATATATTTATTTAAATATTTTCCTCTGTTGTAACAGAATAAGTTTTCGTGCAAAAAATAAGCTGATTAAACCCTGTACATGTTTTGTGCAATTGCTCAACTCGCTCTATAATGCGTGCCCTTTTCCGAAAACCCCTATGGGTGAGTTTTTTGAATGGGAATTAACACCCAATATTTAATCCGCAGTTTTGACTGCAAGGTTGTTGCTCGATGATTTTCCCGGAACGTTTTGATGTGATTGTGATTGGTGGTGGCCACGCTGGTACTGAAGCCTGTTTGGCGGCGGCGCGTATGGGCTGTAAAACCCTATTGCTGACTCACAACATCGAAACCCTCGGCCAAATGTCCTGTAACCCCGCGATTGGCGGCATTGGCAAAAGCCATCTCGTCAAAGAAATAGATGCCCTTGGCGGCGCTATGGCGCTCGCAACCGACAAAGGCGGTATTCAATTCCGCGTGCTCAACGCCCGCAAAGGCCCAGCGGTTCGCGCAACTCGCGCCCAAGCTGACCGTATTCTCTATAAAGCGGCGATTCGTGAAACTCTCGAAAATCAACCAAACCTGTGGATCTTCCAACAAGCTGCAGATGACGTGATTGTCGAGAATGATGAGATCCGCGGCGTTGTGACCCAAATGGGTTTGAAGTTTTTCGCTAATCAAGTTGTATTGACCGCCGGTACTTTCCTCGGCGGTTTAATCCATATAGGTTTACAAAATTATTCCGGCGGCCGTGCTGGCGACCCACCATCAATCGCATTGTCAAAACGCCTGCGTGAATTACCGCTGCGCGTTGATCGTTTAAAAACAGGAACGCCGCCGCGTATTGATGCGCGCACCGTAAATTTCGAAGGCCTCGAAAAACAATGGGGCGATAATCCGGTGCCGGTGATGTCCGTGCGTGGCAATCGCGCTATGCATCCGCGTCAAATTTGTTGCTATATGACGCACACCAACGAAAAAACCCACGATGTGATTCGTCGCAACTTGGATCGCTCACCCATGTACTCCGGCGTGATCGAAGGTATTGGTCCGCGTTATTGCCCAAGCATCGAAGATAAAATTCACCGCTTCGCGGATAAAGATTCGCACCAAGTGTTTATCGAACCCGAAGGTTTGACCACGCACGAACTTTATCCCAACGGAATTTCCACCAGCCTTCCGTTTGATGTGCAATTGGAAATCGTGCGTTCCATGAAAGGTTTTGAAAACGCGCACATTCTTCGCCCCGGTTACGCGATTGAATATGATTTTTTCAATCCGCAAGATTTGAAACACAGTTTGGAAACCCGCGTGATCGGCGGATTATTTTTCGCCGGCCAAATCAACGGCACGACCGGTTACGAAGAAGCGGGTGCGCAAGGTTTGCTCGCCGGTATAAATGCGGCTCTGCGCGCGCAGGAAAAAGAGGCTTGGTGCCCGAACCGCGATGAAGCTTATCTTGGCGTCTTGGTCGATGATTTGATTACGCTCGGCACCAAGGAACCCTACCGCATGTTTACCAGCCGCGCCGAATATCGTTTGTTGTTGCGCGAAGATAATGCTGATTTACGTTTGACCGAAAAAGGCCGCGAGTTGGGTTTAATCAGCGACGAACAATGGAAAGCATTTTGCGACAAACGTGAAAATATCGCGCGCGAACAAGAGCGTTTGAAATCCACCTGGATTCAAGCCGGTTCACCCGAAGCAGAAAAGGTGGAAGCGATTATTAATACTAAATTAATTCGCGAATACAGCTTGCATGATTTATTGAAGCGCCCTGAATTAACTTATGATCAAGTCGCTACTTTGAAAGGTGAAGCAGTGAATGATGAATTCGTTGCTGAGCAAATTGAAATTGAAGCCAAGTATTCTGGCTACATTGATCGCCAACAAGAAGAAATTGATCGCTTGCGCGCGTATGAAAATACTCTAATTCCAGAAGATTTTGATTACACCAAAGTGGATGGTCTATCCAACGAGGTAAAACAAAAATTGGCCGCTGCGCGGCCGCAAACGCTTGCGCGCGCACAGCGAATTTCAGGAATTACGCCAGCGGCAATTTCACAATTGCTGATGTATTTGAAAAAGCATGGCATGTTGAAAAGAATGAAAGTTGCGGATGGTGCTGAACAACAAGCGTCGTAATTAGATGTCTGTAAAAAAATTTTCGCTTCGCGGGAAATTTATTGGAAACACTAAGTAGTTTTAAATAGGGAGTCGTCATCCTCGCGAAGCGGGGATCCAGCTCTTAAAAAGTATCGAATATTAAAAGCTGGATCCCCGCTTCGCGAGGATGACGATTCCCCTAAAGAATTCAGATTTTCCAGCTCTGAAAAATAGAGTTTATCGAGTGACTGAGTTAGAAAAAGACTTACGCCAAATATTAATTAAAGGTGCCGAAAAAATGTCGGTAGCTTTAACTGAGATACAAACTGAAAATTTGTTGGCCTATATTCGTGAATTCGATAAATGGAACAAAGCCTATAACTTGTCGGCGATTCGCGATATACGCCAAATGGTTGCGCGCCACTTGTTAGATAGCTTGAGTGTGGTGCCTTATTTTTTAGCAAGTAAACACTCAACCGAACATGTAATAGATGTAGGTACAGGCGGTGGTTTACCGGGAATTCCATTGGCGATTATGTTCCCGGAAAAAAAATTCACGCTGCTTGATAGCGCGGGGAAAAAAACGCGGTTTTTATTTCACGTAAAAACATTATTGAAATTGGAAAACGTCAGTGTCGAAAATCGTCGAGTAGAGGAGTTTCAACCTGCGAAAAAATTTAATGCGGTTATCAGCCGAGCCTTTGCCAGCTTGCAAGATATGACAGAAGGTTGCACGCACCTGTTGGAAAACAATGGTGTGTTTTTGGCGATGAAGGGGATTTATCCGCAAGATGAGCTTGCACCCATCGCCGATAAAATTGAATTACTGGAAAGTATAAAATTACAGGTTGCAGAAACCGATGGTGAACGACATTTATTAGTGTTAAAAACTAAAAATTAATTAACGTACTCGCGACTATATTTCAAAGTGAGTACTAATTGATAATTCAAAACCTTCAAGTCAGGGATGACTTGAAGGAACTACAAGGATGTATTTACGTGTTTTTGAATTATCAATTGGTGCTCACGACAGACAGAATTAATATTCAAAAATAATTTTTTCAACCACCTTGTGGTTAAAGGATTTTCACTTGACCAAGATCTACGCTATTGCAAATCAGAAAGGCGGTGTGGGTAAAACCACCACCTGTGTGAATTTAGCCGCTTCTTTGGTCGCGACCAAAAAGCGTGTCTTGCTCGTGGATTTAGATCCGCAAGGCAACGCCACTATGGGCAGTGGTGTAAATAAAAACGAAATTGAAAAATCCATTTATGATGTGCTCACCGAGCGCGAATCGATTAAAGATTGTTTGGTACTTTCTGAAAGCGGCAAATATCAGGTTTTGCCCGCGAATGGCGATCTAACGGCAGCAGAAGTTGAAATGCTCGCGCTCGATAACAAAGAGCGTCGTTTGCAAAATGCGTTAAATCAAGTGAAGAATGATTTCGATTATATTTTGATTGACTGCCCACCGTCACTCAACATGCTCACACTCAATGCCATGACTGCGTGCAACGGTGTGATCATTGCTATGCAATGTGAGTATTACGCACTTGAAGGTTTGTCAGCGCTGGTCAATACCATCAACCAAATACAACGTGTGTTGAATCCTGAATTAAAAATCGAAGGTCTGCTGCGCACCATGTATGATCCGCGCAACAGTTTGACCAATGATGTGTCTGCACAATTAACGCAACACTTCGGCGATAGACTTTATCGCACCTGCATTCCGCGCAATGTGCGTCTTGCAGAGGCACCTAGTTTTGGTATGCCCGTGTTGGCGTTTGATCGTCAATCCAAAGGAGCCATTGCCTACCTTGCGCTCGCGGGTGAAATTTTGCGTCGCAACGAAGCTACAGCCAAATCAGCTCCAGCTGCGGAAGCCGCACACTAAAAATTTATAAGGTTAATTTCAGATGTCCACAAAACGTAAAGGCTTGGGTAAGGGATTGGATGCACTTTTGAGTGCAGGTCTTGGTGTGACTGCTCCAGCCCCTGATATGCCGCTAGTTCCAAGCGAACTCGATGCAAAACTCGAATACAAAGATGGCAAGTTGGCGCATCTGCCGGTGGAAATTATCCAGCGTGGTAAATATCAACCGCGTCGCGATATGCACCAGGAAGCTCTCGAAGAATTAGCTGAATCAATTAAAGTTCAAGGCGTGATGCAGCCGATTGTGGTGCGCCCAATTGGTGAGGGGCGCTATGAAATTATCGCCGGTGAGCGCCGCTGGCGAGCAACGCAGTTAGCTGGTCTGGATAAGATTCCTGCGGTAATCCGCGATGTGCCAGATGAAGCCGCCATCGCCATGGCATTGATCGAAAACATCCAGCGCGAAAATTTAAATCCCATCGAAGAAGCGGTTGCGCTTAAACGTTTACAAGACGAATTCGAATTGACCCACGCCGAAGTAGCGCAAGCGGTGGGTAAATCTCGTGCGACTGTCACAAACCTATTGCGTTTGATCGCGCTCAATGACGAAGTGAAGACTTTGCTGGAACATGGCGACCTCGAAATGGGCCATGCCCGCGCGATCTTGACTTTGGAAGCTGCCGCCCAGCGCGACATCGCCCGTCAAATCGTGGCCAAGGGTTTGTCGGTTCGTCAAACCGAAGCCTTGGTGCGCATATATCAAGAAGGCAAAAAAGACGAAAAACTTAAGCATGACAACCAGCCTTCTGCGGATATCCGCCGTTTGGAAAATAGCCTATCGGAAAAACTGGGTGCTTCAGTTGAGATTCAACACGGTGCTAAAGGCAAGGGCAAGTTAGTGATTACTTATAACTCGCTGGATGAGTTGGACGGCATTTTGGGCCATATCCAGTAACTCTGGTGAAAAAGCAGCAGAATTGCGACAGCTTTTGCTGCTTTTGTAAAGAATAGGTAAGACGGCGTGGTTGATGCGCGTGACCTTTGTCACTATAATGCCTGCGCCAAAATTGAGCGATAAATGCGACTAGTTGTTACTTAAAGTAATAATAGGTCATTGATAATCCAAGAGAATTTGCACCTTGACGAGTCCAACCCATTCGTCCCGCCCTGTTTCCGGATTGAGGGAACCCAGAGGCCGTGCTTTTGCTCTGCAGATTGTTTTCGCTCAAGTAGTTGTAAGCTGTGTGCTGAGCCTGTTGGGCTTGGTGTTCAGTAGCCAAATCGCAATCGTAATCCTGTCTGGTGGAATGATTAGTTCGTTAGCTAATTTATGGCTTGCGATTGTTGCGTTTCGCCCCGCGTTGGGAAAGCCGCCAGGGGAGATGTTGGCTGCCTTTTACACAGGTGAAATTGGCAAGTTTGTGATCACAGCTGTGCTGTTTTTGATTGCATTCAAACAGTTTGCACTGTTTAGACAAGCGACTAATGCGCTCCTGATTTTTGTGACCTACGCCTTGGTGCAATGCACTGTGTGGGTATATCCCTTGGCTCGTAGCCGGCTCTTAAAAAATAAGAGCGCTCGCTGAGGTTGATGCTAAAAGTTTTTTCATTTTGATTGGGATTAACACAATGTCTGACGTTGAACACGTAAGTGAACACGGTGAAGCTCTCACCGCATCACAATATATCCAGCACCACTTAACCAATCTGACCTATGGTCATTTCCCCGATGGCCATTGGGGTTTCGCTGCTAATGCTGCCGAAGCCAAATCAATGGGTTTTTGGGCAATTAACGTAGATACCATGGGCTGGTCAGTTTTCCTTGGCCTGGTGTTCTTTTTGATTTTCCGCAGCGTTGCTAAAAAAGTCACTTCTGATACCCCAACCGGTTTGCAAAACGTAGTTGAGTCAGCGGTTGAATTCGTTGAAGGCAACGTAAAAAGCATGTTCCCTTACCAAAACAAAATGGTTGCGCCTATGGCATTGACCATTTTTGTTTGGGTGTTTTTCATGAATGCGATGGACTTGTTTGCCATCGACTTGCTCCCCACCATCGCACAAAAAATCGGCGGTGCTATGGGTGCCAATCCGCACGAAGTTTTCTTCAAAGTTGTGCCATCGACTGACCCAAACATCACCTTGGGTATGGCGCTGTGTATTTTCATTTTGATTCTTTGGTATAGCTTCACCCAAAAAGGTGCTTTGGGCTTTATGAAAGAGTTGACTCTGCATCCTTTCAGCAGCAGCAATCCAATTGTTCAAGCGATTTTTATTCCCGTGAACTTTGTTCTTGAATTGCCAACGCTGTTGTCCAAGCCTGTATCACTTGGCTTGCGTCTGTTCGGCAACCTCTACGCGGGTGAAATTATCTTTATCCTTGTTGCAATTATGTACGGCGCTGGCGTGTTGTTTGCACCTTTAGCGGGCTTGATTCAAGTTGTTTGGGCCTTGTTCCACATTTTGATCATCTTCTTGCAAGCAATGATTTTCATGGTACTAACCATTGTTTACATGAGTCTGGCGTACCAGAACGACGAAGCGCATTAATTTTTTTGTTTTTGGTTTGTTTTTTTGTTTTAACTTTTTAACTTTAACTTTGTAGGAGAAATACAGTGACTGAAGCTATTGCTTTTTTATATTTGGCAGGTGCCCTGGTAATCGGTTTGGGCGCAGTTGGCGCAGCAATCGGTGTAGGTATTTTGGGTGGTAAATTTTTGGAAGGCGGTGCTCGTCAACCAGAATTGATCCCAATGTTGCGTACCCAGTTCTTCGTTGTTATGGGTCTGGTGGATGCGGTTCCAATGATCGGTGTTGGTATCGGCATGTACATTTTGTTCGCGGTTGCTGGTCAGTAATTCTCCGCGACTTTTTTAAACCCTTTAACAAAGGCATTTAAACGTGAATATTAATGCAACGTTAATTGGCCAAATGGTGGCGTTTGTCATCTTTATTTATCTGACGGGTCGTTTTGTATGGCCACCCATTGTTGCGGCAATGGCTGAACGTACCAAGCGTATCGCTGATGGCCTTCAGGCTGCGGATAGGGCTGAAAAAGATCTTGAATTAGCCAAGCAAAAAGTAGCTGAACAGCTTTCTACTGCAAAGAAAGAAGCTGCTGTTATTGTTGATTTGGCAAACAAGCGCGCGATTGAGATTGTTGAAGAAGCAAAAGCAAAAGCCCTTGTTGAAGCTGAGCGTGTGAAAGCCGCTGCCCAAGCTGAAATTGAGCAAAACGCTAGCCGTGCGCGTGAAGAATTGCGCGCGAAGGTAGTGACCCTTGCTTTAGCCGGTGCAGAAAAGATTCTCGAATCTTCTATCGACCAAAATGCTCACAACGAGTTGGTAAACAAACTCGCTGCGCAGCTGTAAGAGGTAGATATGGCTGAACTAACCACCTTGGCAAGACCCTACGCCAAAGCCGCATTCGAATATGCCAAAGCTGCGAATAAATTGCAGCAGTGGTTTGAAGCATTGGAAGTATCAGCCGCCGTAGCAGAACAAGACCAGGTTAAAAAAGCGCTCGCCGCTTCTGGTCTGACTGCCGAGCAGAAAGCTTCCGTGTTTGTACAAGTTTGTGGTGAACAATTGGATGCAAATTTTAAAAATTTCATCCAGACACTTGCGAGTAACAAGCGTTTGGCATTGATTCCTTATATCAAGGATTTGTTTGCCAGCCTGAAAGCGCAGCAAGAAAAAACTATCGATGTTGAGGTGACAGCGGCTTACGAGTTGCCTGTTGACTTAATTAACAAATTGGCCCAGTCACTGAGCGCCAAGTTGGATCGCAACGTAAGTGTTAATAGCTCTGTCGATAAGAGCTTACTAGGTGGAGCTATTATCCACGCTGGAGACATTGTAATTGACGGTTCGGTCCGTGGCCGCTTGGCGAAACTCGCCGAAGCATTGAAATCCTAATCGTTGGGATTGAGGAACAGAGCATGCAGCAACTGAATCCTTCTGAAATCAGCGAAATCATCAAGAAGCGTATTGAGAGTCTTGAGTTTTCGACAGAAGCACAAAACGAAGGTACGGTCGTATCCGTTACCGACGGTATTATCCGCATTCACGGTCTCGCCGATGTTATGTACGGCGAGATGATCGAGTTTGAAGGCGGCGTTTACGGTATGGCACTGAACTTGGAGCGCGACTCCGTTGGTGCTGTAATTTTGGGTGACTACCGCGGCGTTGCCGAAGGTCAAAAATGTAAGTGCACCGGCCGTATTCTGGAAGTTCCTGTTGGTCCAGAATTGTTGGGTCGTGTGGTTGACGCTTTGGGTAATCCAATCGACGGTAAAGGTCCATTGAACACCAAGATGACCGACGCGGTTGAGAAAATCGCTCCCGGCGTAATTTGGCGTAAATCAGTAGACCAACCTGTTCAAATCGGTTTGAAAGCAATCGATGCGATGGTACCTATCGGCCGCGGTCAACGTGAGCTGATCATCGGTGACCGTCAAATCGGTAAAACCGCTATCGCGGTTGATGCGATCATCAACCAAAAAGGTTCTGGCATTAAGTGTATCTATGTTGCCATCGGTCAAAAGGCTTCTTCGATTGCGAGCGTTGTTCGTAAGTTGGAAGAAAACGGCGCTATGGACCACACCATTGTGGTTGCAGCTACCGCGTCTGACCCAGCTGCAATGCAGTTCTTGGCTGCGTTCACTGGTTGCACCATGGGTGAATACTTCCGCGATCGCGGTCAAGATGCCTTGATTATTTATGACGACTTGACCAAGCAAGCTTGGGCTTACCGTCAAATCTCTCTCTTGTTGCGCCGTCCACCAGGCCGTGAAGCTTATCCTGGCGACGTGTTCTATCTCCACAGCCGTCTGTTGGAGCGTGCATCACGTGTGAGCGAAGATTATGTTGAGAAATTCACCAATGGCGCAGTGAAAGGCGAAACCGGTTCTTTGACCGCATTGCCAATCATTGAAACCCAAGCCGGTGACGTTTCTGCGTTCGTACCCACCAACGTGATTTCTATTACCGACGGTCAGATCTTCCTTGAATCTGGCATGTTCAACTCAGGTATTCGTCCTGCGATGAACGCCGGTATTTCGGTATCGCGTGTAGGTGGTGCTGCGCAAACTAAAGTGGTTAAAAAATTGTCAGGCGGTATCCGTACTGCTTTGGCGCAATACCGCGAATTGGCTGCGTTCTCGCAGTTCGCTTCTGACCTCGACGAAGCTACCAAAGCTCAGTTGGATCACGGTCAGCGCGTAACTGAATTGATGAAGCAAAAGCAATTTGCTCCATTGAGCGTTGCTCAAATGGCATTGGTATTGTTCGCTGCCAACGAAGGCCACTTGAAAGATATCCCCGTTAACAAAGTGCTCGACTTTGAAGCTGCCCTACTCTCTTTCGCTAAATCACAATACGCTGAAACGATGAACCACATCGACGCGACTGGTGATTGGAATGGCGAATTGGAAGGCAAGTTCAAAGAACTAGTTACCAAGCTGAAAACTACTGGCACTTGGTAATAGCCGTTAACCGAAGCTGCGCTTAAACGCAGCTTCATCTTTCAAGAGTTTTTGCGTATGGCAGGCACTAAAGAAATCCGGACGCAAATTGCAAGCGTCAAAAGCACGCAGAAAATTACCAGCGCAATGGAAATGGTTGCCGCTAGTAAAATGCGTCGTGCGCAAGACCGCATGCAGCTGGGTAAACCTTACGCCAGTCGCATGCGTGACGTAATCGGGCACTTGGCTAACTCCAATCCCGAATACAAACACCGTTTTATGCTGGAGCGTCCAGTCAAGCGTGTGGGTTTTGTCATAGTGTCCAGTGACCGCGGCCTGTGCGGTGGTTTGAACATTAACGTGTTCAAAACCGCGATCAAATCCATGAAATCCTGGGCAGACCAGGGCGTGGCAATTGATCTGTGCCTAATCGGTGCGAAAGCCGGTGCTTTCTTCAAGAGTTTCGGTGGCAATATTGTTGCTGCAACTCGTGATTTGGGTGAAGCACCAGCCGTTGCCGATTTGATTGGCGGCGTAAAAGTCATGTTGGATGCGTTTGAAGAAGGCAAGATCGACAAGCTGTTCTTGGTGAGTAACGAGTTTGTTAACACCATGACGCAGTCGCCACGTGTCCAGCAGTTGTTACCGCTGTTGCCTGATGAAAACAGCAAGCTCAAGCATCACTGGGATTATATCTATGAGCCCGATGCCGAGTTCCTGTTGAAAGGTTTGTTGACTCGCTTTATTGAGTCGCAAGTCTATCAGGCCGTTGTTGAAAACGCGGCGGCTGAACAAGCTGCACGTATGATTGCGATGAAGTCCGCAACCGACAACGCCGGCGATTTGATCAACAGCTTGAAACTGATTTACAACAAGGCGCGTCAAGCGGCCATTACCCAAGAGATTTCTGAGATCGTGGGTGGTGCGGCGGCTGTTAGTTAAGACGCAAACCTTATCAACTTATTTATAAGTTTAACCTTCAGATGTTGTTAAAGAGCATCTGGAATTTCTGGAACAAATGAGGAACCGGAAATGAGTAGCGGACGTATAGTTCAAATCATTGGTGCGGTAATCGACGTGGAATTCCCACGTGATTCAGTACCAAAAGTTTATGACGCACTGGTTATTACCGAAGGCAACCTGACCCTCGAAGTTCAACAACAGTTGGGCGACGGCGTGGTTCGTACTATTGCACTCGGTTCATCTGAAGGTTTGCGTCGCGGCCTTACAGTAACCAATACCAACGAGCCAATTAAAGTGCCAGTGGGTGCTCAAACCCTCGGCCGTATTATGGACGTGTTGGGTAACCCCATTGACGAAGCTGGCCCCATCGGCGAACAAGAGCGTATGCAAATCCATCGCGCCGCTCCTAAATACGAAGAATTGGCTGCTTCCGAAGAGTTGCTTGAAACTGGTATCAAAGTAATCGACTTGGTTTGCCCCTTCGCTAAAGGCGGTAAAGTAGGTTTGTTCGGTGGTGCCGGTGTAGGTAAAACCGTAAACATGATGGAACTCATCAACAACATCGCAAAAGAGCACAGCGGTTTGTCTGTGTTTGCTGGTGTAGGTGAGCGTACACGTGAAGGTAACGACTTCTACCACGAGATGAAAGAATCTAACGTAGTAGACAAAGTAGCCATGGTTTACGGCCAGATGAACGAGCCACCAGGCAACCGTTTGCGCGTAGCCTTGACTGGTTTGACCATGGCGGAGAAATTCCGTGACGAAGGTAAAGACGTATTGTTGTTCGTTGATAACATTTACCGTTACACCCTCGCCGGTACGGAAGTATCTGCGCTTTTGGGCCGTATGCCTTCAGCGGTAGGTTACCAACCAACCCTGGCGGAAGAAATGGGCGTTCTGCAAGAGCGTATTACTTCTACCAAAATTGGTTCGATCACCTCTGTACAAGCGGTATACGTACCAGCGGACGACTTGACTGACCCGTCTCCTGCGACCACCTTCGCCCACTTGGACTCAACCGTAGTATTGAGCCGTGACATCGCCGCTAAGGGTATTTACCCAGCGATCGATCCACTGGATTCAACCTCACGTCAGTTGGACCCAATGGTTATCGGTAACGAGCACTATGCAACGGCGCGTGGCGTTCAAACCGTATTGCAACGTTACAAAGAGCTGAAAGATATTATCGCGATTTTGGGTATGGATGAATTGTCTGAAGAAGACAAACAAACCGTAAACCGCGCGCGTAAAATCGAGCGTTTCTTGTCTCAGCCTTTCCACGTAGCGGAAGTATTTACTGGTTCACCAGGCAAGTACGTTCCATTGAAAGAAACCATCCGCGGCTTCAAAGGCTTGTTGGCTGGTGACTACGACCACCTGCCAGAACAAGCGTTCTACATGGTTGGTTCAATCGACGAAGCTATCGAGAAAGCGAGCAAGCTCAAGTAATTAATTCGGGGTTGGAGTAAATCTGACCCCAGTTAACGCGAGCTTGAAATTCATCAAGAGAGACAAAAATGGCCATGACTGTTCAATGCAATATCGTCAGCGCTGAGCGCGAGATTTTCTCTGGCTTGGTCGAAATGTTGATTGCGACGGGTAGCGTCGGTGAAGTTGGTATCACCTATGGTCACGCCCCACTGTTGACTGGTTTGAAACCAGGCCCGGTGCGTGTGATTAAACAAGATGGTACCGAGGAAATCTACTACGTGTCCGGTGGCTTCCTGGAAGTACAGCCCTACCATATCAGCGTATTGGCAGACACTGCCTTACGCGCCGATGATGTGGACGAAGCTGCCGCTCTTCAGGCTCAGCAACACGCTCAGCAAGAACTGGCAAACAAAGGCGGCGAGTTCGATTACTCCCGCGCGGCGATCCAATTGGCAGAAGCCTCTGCTCAATTGCGCACCTTGCAAGCCATCAAGAAAAAAGCTGGCAAGCAATAAGTTAGATGTAAATAAAAAAGGCGACTTTCGAGTCGCCTTTTTTATTTCAGGCCATGGACAATTAGGGACGCCGTAATGTCAAAATTTGCTCCTTTTATATCTATTGTTTTGGCCGTTGTCGCTGTTTTTTACGCGGGCATTACGCCATCATTTTCATCGGACGATTACGTCCATCTTCTAAACAATACACATTTTAAAAATACCTTAGATGCATTGAGCGTTTTTACCGAACCCTACGGTAGAGAATATCGCCCTATGGTGCGCATTTCTCTGTGGCTGAATCATTTAATGGGAAGTACAGCCATTCCCTTTAAAGCAACTAATCTAGTTTTGCATCTGTTAACGACCTTCCTCATTTATAGAATTCTCAATAAATTAAAATTTTCACCTCTGGCCGCAACCTTAGCTACAGCAACTTTTGCACTTCATCCAATACACGTTACGAGTATCCATTTTATTTTAGGTCGTACGGATCTTGTTGCGGCAGTATTTTATTTTGGAACTTTGGCATTAGTTGCGGAATGGAAAAGCACAGTAAGTATTAGAGAATATATTTCAGTGTCGCTGACATTCATAGCAGCTTTAGCGTCTAAAGAAATGTCGGTGACCCTCTGCTTAATGATGTTGCTAATTGTTTTCTATAATCAGCAAATTAAAAATACTCGATCATTAATAAGTGCTTTTATAAAGCTGTCTCCTTTTTTTGCCATAACCTTCGTATACGCAATGGTTCGTATATTAATGTGGAACAAGCTAGCCAGCGATGTAACCGTATATATTAATTATTCTGCGTCGCATGTGGTGAGCAATTATTTGACATGGTTTTTTGCTTTACTCTATCCATTTGATTTATACCGTGCGCAAGACTTAATGATAGAAAGCCCTTTTGTTGCATTTCTTGTAGTCGTATTTTGTGTATTAATTATTATTTGTGGCCTGTTGATAATTTATGGCCGAACATTATTTTCAATATGTAAATCGTTTTGGCTGTGGGCTGGATTAATCTGGATCTGTGTAACACTATTACCGATTTGTGGGGGCAATCCGCATAGATGGTATTTATATATTCCAAGTTTCGGAATTAGTCTTTTTCTGGCCGCAGCCGTTGACGCGACAGACCAACATAAACAAAAAATTCTCATTCCAATAATTGGACTTCTACTTGCTATTTATTCGATAGAAGTTTTTCGTTTATCTACAATATGGAATAAGCAATCAGTTGTAGCGACTGAGCTATTGAAACAAATTGAAGTAAAGAAAATTTATATGAAGGAACGCATCTATTTTGCAAATATACCTTTTGGATATGAAAGCGCATATCTTTTTACGATTAGCTCCTTGCAGGAGGCTATGCAATATAATTTTGGTCAATCGCCTGTGGTAGTAGCCGTTAGTTATGTAAACTTAAGTGATGATAGAAAGATTTCATCGTCTATCGAAAGCCGAAATATCAATTTTAAAATTGATCCAAACCACTACAATTTCTTTTTGTTATCCGCGACAGAAAGAAGATTTGATAATCCTGAAGTCAGAGAAAAAGAAAAGGTGTTGATAAAAATTAATGCCATTGCAAAAAATAAGAAAATTTCTGATTACACAGTGACAATACCTGAAGGTGAGCAATCTAATTTCTACTATTTTGATGGCAACAAAATAAATTCTTTTCCTAGCACATTACCTTAAACAAGGTTTCGCCATGCGCTGCGCATAGCAAGCAGCGCATGGAATTTAATCTCCGGATTAAATTTAACGTTTAGCTACTGGGCTGATCCCTTCTTTGGACGAAAAGGCATCCAGAAACGTCTGCTTTAAAAAGGGTGCCCAAATATTCGGCTGTTTGCGCTGGGTGATTTGCGTGGGGCTCAGTTTCACCGATTGATCTGGCGTATCCTCACTGGCAGACCAAGTGGGGTAAATCCAGTATTGGCCGTCGAAAATACGAATTTCCGGGTCGGCATAGTACCCCGGCACAATGGGGTTTGCCGCAAAACCAGTGCTGGAGGCGATACTTAAAAACAGCCCGAGCGCAAAGCTAAACAAGTGAGTTAAAGGTCGAGTCATTGTTATTGTCCTAAAGGAAGCGGAGATCGCGTTTGCAATTTAGGTGAATTGATAGGGAAGTCAACCGGACTGTTAGGTGTCCCAACCTTGGGGTATTTCCTCTTTACCGCTGTGACGCCTGCGATCACTTTGCTCAAATAGTCACTTGGACGTCGCATACTCTGGGCACAGCGCGGCGCAAAGCGCTAGAATGCGCCCATCCCGATTTTTCATCGTCCTAATTGTTTACTGAAAAGGAATCATCATGCTCGATATCCTCATTCTTGCGGCCGGTAAAGGCACCCGCATGCGCTCGGATCTCCCCAAAGTTTTGCACCCCATTGGCGGTAAGCCGCTCGTGCAGCATGTGGCGGATACAGCGCGTCAGGTTGGCGGTGAACAACTGCTGATTATCACCGGCCACGGTGCAGAAAAAGTGGAAGAGCGTATGGCGGCGCCCGATGTGAAGTTTGTTCTACAAGCCCAGCAACTCGGCACCGGCCACGCTGTA
This sequence comes from Cellvibrionaceae bacterium, assembly GCA_021151525.1. Lineage (GTDB taxonomy): Bacteria > Pseudomonadota > Gammaproteobacteria > Pseudomonadales > Cellvibrionaceae > Cellvibrio. Next base: position 14,885 of record JAGKXD010000063.1, read on the forward strand.
CAACAAGCCCTGCCCCATTTGCGTGGCGATGCAACTGTGCTAATTCTTTACGGCGATGTTCCCCTCACTCGCGCAGAAACCCTGCAAAACCTGATTGCCAAAGTGAGCGATAAACAAATGGGTTTGCTCACGGTTGATATGCAAGACCCCACCGGTTACGGCCGCATAGTGCGCGATGCCACGGGTGCTGTAGTGGCGATTGTTGAACACAAAGACGCGAGTGACGAGCAAAAGCAAATCCGCGAAATCAACACCGGCATCATGGCCGTTAAAGCCAGCCAGCTGCGCGATTGGTTGCCGCAGCTGCAAAATAACAACGCCCAAGGCGAGTACTACCTCACTGACATTATCGCCATGGCCAAAGCCTCAGGCGTGAGCATCGCGGTAGAACAACCCAATGCGGTGGAAGAAGTAGAAGGCATCAACAATCGCCAACAACAAGCCGCGCTTGAGCGCTTTTATCAAAAACAAAAAGCCAATGAACTGATGGTTGCCGGTGTGACCTTGCTTGACCCAGCGCGCATTGATATTCGCGGCAATTTAACGGTTGGCCGCGATGTCGTGATCGACGTGAATTGCGTTTTCGAAGGTGATGTTGAATTGGCTGATGGCGTCACCATCGACGCTAACAGCATCATCATCAACAGCAAAATCGGCGCGGGTAGCCATATCAAAGCTTTCAGTCATATCGAAGAATCCGTGCTCGCCGCCGACTGCGATATTGGCCCTTACGCGCGTTTGCGCCCCGGCACTGATTTGGCTGAAGGCGTAAAAATTGGCAACTTCGTAGAAACCAAAAAAGCGGTTATCGCCAAAGGTAGTAAAGTGAATCATCTTTCCTACGTGGGCGATGCCAAAGTTGGCAGCAACGTTAACGTGGGGGCAGGTACCATTACCTGTAATTACGACGGCGTAAATAAATTCAAAACAGAAATTGGCGATAACGTTTTTGTTGGTTCAAATTCGGCGTTAGTCGCGCCGCTAAAAATTGGCGATGGCAGTACCATTGGCGCTGGTTCAGTTATCACCAAAGATGTTGAAGCTGCAGAGTTGGCCATTGGCCGCGGCAAGCAGCGCAATATTCAAGGCTGGGAAAGACCTAAGAAAAAATAGTTGATCGGATAACGAATGAAAAAGGCGCGTTAATCGCACTTTTTTTAGAGGGCAATTTAATTTTAGGGAATCGTCATCCTCGCTGCGCGAGGATGACGATTCCCTACTTGTCTGAATTTGCTTTTCCTTCACCTCTCTTTCACCTTTTTGTCAGGTTCCTGACGTGTTTTAAATCCCTCTTCCCCCGCAAAATCCTCCCACCTCAAACACATAGGTGACGACATGATTGTAAAAAAACTCAGACTACAACGCGGTTGGTCGCAAGAACATTTGGCCGAACTTGCGAATTTAAGTGTTCGCACAATTCAGCGCTTAGAGCGCGGCCACAAGCCTGGGTTGGAAACCATTAAGTCGCTCGCAGCAGTGTTTGAGGTTGACTTAACTACGTTTGATTCGGGAGATAAAGATATGAGCGCACAACTTAAGGCCGATGAAATACTAGCAATGCAATACGTGAAAGGCGTTGTAGAATTTTATTCACACGTTTTTATGTACGTGGTTTTTACCAGCGTGTTTTTATTGAACGGTGGTTGGCATATAGCGGGAATCCATTGGCCATTTTTAGGGTGGGGTTTGGGTTTAACTATGCATGGACTTTGGTCGCATAATGCCTTTAGCTGGATGACCCCGCCCAAGTGGGAACGCAGAATGGTGGAAAAACGTTTGGGGCGGGCCTTGTAAATCGATCCTTAAAAAGTACCTCTCGATCATTCAGAATGTATCGAGAGGTGCTTCGGATTTCAAATCCCAAACATTATTTTGCTTGGGCAGTTTGTGTCTTCAATGCATCCTCGAACGCGGCTTCAAATCGCGTTACAAAGCGCGGTAATAAGGTTGGATCTACAAACGCGTCTGCTTTACCATTTTTCTTCGCGATATTTTTTTCTTCCAAGTCGGCCAAATCTGGATGACCAATCAAAAGTACATCCGCATTTTTTGTTTTAAGCCGTACAAAGGTGTTACGAAAATCATCTGCAATTTGTGGATAGATTTTATTGTTAACCAATTTGTTTCCGGCCGTGGTGAGGCTGCCAATAAATGCGACCTTGCGCGTACTGCCTTTATCCGGTGATTCCATAAACCAGCTGGTGCAGCCTTTGGTGTGCCCCGGGGTGAGCACCGCTTGCAACTGAACGCCACCTAAAGAAATTTTTTCACCATCGGCAATTATTTTATCCACTTTAACGGGTGTGAATTTATCTTCCCAATTGGTTTCGCTATCCAGCGTGCCATGTTCAAGGCTGTACCGGTCACCTTGGCTTGCAACAATGGTTGCACCGGTAGATTTTTTGAGTTGTGCGAGCCCACCAACATGATCCGAGTGCGCGTGGTTTTCGAGTAAATATTTAATATCCTTTAATTTAAATCCCAAACTTTTGATATTAGCTTCAACCACATTCGCGCCCTGCTCTGTGGCTGCATCCAATAGAATATGTCCTTTAGGTGTAGTGATGAGATACACACCAATTCCTTCAGTACCTACCGCATAAATGTTGTCAGTAATTTGATAAGGTGCGTGCGGTGCGCTCCAGCTGGGGTCATCGGCACAAGCAACATGGGTAAATACCACGCTAAAAATACTTAAAAATAGGGTAGGCAAAAATCCTGATAATTTCACTGCTATCTCCAATAAATAATGTCCGTTAGTGGCTGCGTACTTTACGAGCACAAAAGCGAAGTTACCATCCTAATCTGAACGCAAATTAAATTCGCAGTGCGCAGAATCTAAATTTCTTAAACATACGTCTATATGGCAAGTAGGTGCTTTTAATGCTGCGCCTTTCAATCACCATAACTTCAAGGGATGGCTAGTATGTTTAACATGAATCGCTCTGCAATTATGGCTATCGCGTTGAGTGCTATAGCGTTTTTCAGTTCTTCGTTCGCGAGTGCTGTGGAAGGTGAAAAAACAGTGACGCTACAAGAAAATGTTGCTCAAGCAGAACTTATTCGACTAAACATACCTGCGGGCGATGTGGAAATCATGGGCACCACGGGCGATAGCGTGACTGCCGTAGTAACGGCAGTGTGCCAGCAGGGAAATTACGAACGTTGTTATCAGCTGGTGAAAGAAATGGCGTGGAGCAAGAAAACTGGAACAGTCACCGAACTGGGTTTAAGTCCTTCAAGCATCACCCGTTACGACAACATCACCATCAAGGTCAAACTCGGTGTTCCCAGGGATAAAAAATTGGATGTCAACGTGAGCGCTGGCGAATTGCGCATAGAAGGAACAAGCGCCTGCTTGAATGCTGAGGTAAATGCTGGTGAAGCCCATATTAAGTTGAGAGAAAGCCAGCTTGCCTCCTTTGAGTTAAACGCAAAAGTAGGCGATGTAAAATTGGTCAGTAGCAAAGGTGAAACCATTGAAGGTGAGCGTTCAATGCTGGTGGGTGCTCACATGGAATGGAGCAAAGGCACAGGAGCTTGTCATGCAAACGTCAGTGTTCTGGCTGGCGAGGCTCAATTAATACTCAATTAGCGCGACCAAAGCTTGCTTTTATCTTTCGAAAGAATGAAAATATCTTTCGAAACGAAACTTAAGGCGAGCCTCTATGACTAAACGCGACACTCAACAGCGCCGTCGCGCCATTATTGACTTGCTAAACGCCAGTGGCGAAGTGAGTGTTGAGACTTTGGCGGGGCAGTTCGTGACTTCAGAAGTTACGATTCGAAAGGATTTAGCGGCGCTCGAAACTAATGGTCTGTTGTTACGCCGTTATGGTGGCGCGGTTCTTGTACCTCAAGAGTTGATCTCCAACCCCGCCGAAGAAAAAGTGTCAGTCCGTAAGCTCGCCATTGCCAAAGCTGCTGCCGCCCTTATTCGCGATCACAACCGCATCATCCTCGATAGCGGCAGCTCCACCACCTCCGCGCTCTTGCCCGAGCTTTCCAGCAAGCAAGGTCTGGTGGTCATGACCAATTCCCTCAGCATCGCCAACGCCCTGCGCGAGCTGGAAAACGAACCCACGATTTTAATGACCGGCGGTACTTGGGATCCAAAATCCGAAGGCTTCCAAGGTCAACTCGCCGAGCAGATTTTGCGCTCCTACAACTTCGACCAATTTTTTATCGGCGCCGATGGTTTGGATTTAGCGCGCGGCACAACCACGTTTAACGAACTCTACAGCTTGAGCCGCGTAATGGCCGAAGTTGCGCGCGAAGTGATTGTGATGGCTGAGTCCGACAAAATTGGCCGCAAAATTCACAATCTGGAATTGCCCTGGTCAGCGGTAAAAGTATTGGTGACGGACGATGGAATTAGCAGCGAAGACAAAGCAAAAATTGAACAGCAAGGTGTGCAAGTAATACTAGGTTAACCCCCTCCCAACCTCCCCCTTGAAAAGAGGGAGGAGCAGATAGTCTGCAAGATCCGGCCGCTCTCTTTTGAAAAATTTTCTCTAGAGGGTGAAGACTCTTTCTCGTTAAAAATGGGAGTCAGCCCCTCCCCCCTTTTCAAGGGGGAGGTTGGGAGGGGGTTAAAAATTATTTTATTTTTCCAGCAAGGAGAATTGTATGTGTGGAATCGTAGGCGCAGTTGCGCAGCGTGATGTAGTAGAAATTTTAGTAGAAGGCCTGCGTCGTCTTGAATATCGCGGCTATGATTCCGCCGGTGTTGCCATTGTTAGCAACAGCGGCGAATTGCAGCGCTTGCGCCGCCTCGGCAAAGTGAAAGAATTGTCTGATGCCGTAAAAGCAGAACCCACTCCTGGCGGTACAGGCATCGCACACACGCGCTGGGCCACTCATGGCGAGCCAAGCGAGCGCAACGCGCATCCACACGTTTCTAACGAACACATTGCAGTGGTGCACAACGGCATTATCGAAAACCACGCAAACTTGCGTCGCCTTTTGCAAGAAGAAGGCTATGTATTTACCTCTGATACAGACACAGAAGTTATCGCGCACTTGGTGGAAAAAGAATTAAAAGCCACCGGTAATTTATTGGCTGCGGTACAAAAATCCGTTAAAAATTTGCACGGCGCTTACGGCACAGTGTTGATGGATAAAAACGATTCATCGCGTTTGGTGGTTGCACGTTCTGGTTCACCGCTTGTAATTGGTTTAGGCATCGGCGAAAACTTTATTGCATCAGACCAACTTGCATTGTTGCCAGTAACTCGTCGTTTTATCTTTTTGGAAGAAGGCGACGTTGCAGAAATTACGCGTCACAGCATTAGCGTTTTTGATAAAGATGGCAACGCAGTTGAACGCCAAATCCATGAATCAACAGCAAGTTACGACGCGGGCGACAAAGGCCAATATCGCCACTTCATGCTCAAAGAAATTTACGAACAACCTAACGCTGTGTTGAACACACTCGAGGGTCGTTTGAATTATGAATCCGTAATGGATGAAACTTTCGGCAACGGCGCTGCAGAGTTATTCAAAAAAGTAAAACACATTCAAATCGTTGCCTGTGGCACCAGCTATCACTCTGCCATGGTTGCGCGTTACTGGTTGGAGTCTCTCGCAGGCATTTCGTGCAACGTAGAAATTGCGAGCGAATTCCGTTACAGAAAATCTTTCGTGCAACCGAATAGCATGGTTGTGACTATCAGCCAATCTGGCGAAACAGCAGATACGTTAGCAGCATTGCGTTTGGCAAAAGAGCTTGGCTATTTAGGCAGCCTTTCAATTTGTAACGTTGCGGGTTCATCGCTCGTGCGCGAATCAGATCTTGCATTTATGACACGCGCTGGAGCAGAAATTGGTGTGGCATCCACCAAGGCATTCACCACGCAATTAGTGGGCTTGGCCATGTTGGTATTAGCTATTGGCAAATACAACGGACTCTCTGCAGAAGACCAACGCGATATGGTTGCTGCATTAAAAAACCTTCCAGCGAAATTAGAAGAGTCTTTGAAACTTGCAGAAGGCATTGAAGCACTCGCTGAAGAATTTGCAGACAAACACCACGCATTATTTTTAGGTCGTGGTGATCAATACCCCATCGCAATGGAAGGCGCGCTCAAGCTAAAAGAAATTTCCTACATACACGCGGAAGCTTACGCCGCAGGCGAATTAAAACACGGCCCACTCGCCTTGATCGATGCAGAAATGCCAATCATCGTTGTAGCACCAAACAACGACTTGTTGGAAAAATTAAAATCCAACGTAGAAGAAGTTCGCGCGCGCGGCGGTATCTTGTATGTGTTCGCCGATGTAGATGCACAATTCGAATCTGATGAAACCATGCGCGTAATCAATGTACCGCACATTCATCCATGGCTAGCACCAATTCTTTACACATTGCCTTTGCAGTTGTTGAGTTATTATGTTGCGATTATCAAAGGAACTGACGTAGACCAACCACGTAACCTCGCCAAGAGCGTGACTGTGGAATAATTTTTAGTGCTAAACAAATAGCTAGCGTTATTTGAAAAAATAAAGTTCAGCTATTTGTTTAGAGCCTCTAAGGATTTCACCGCCGATGCGTTTGCGCGAGAACCTTTGATGCAAGAAGGAGCAAAAGCAAACTTCATCGCTCAACATCACCCTTAAAGATTTTTACGTTTACTTAACAACATAAAATCAAAAAAGTGGCAGTGACGCGCAGCCTTACGGACACCGAGTCATGACAAATACCAATTTAGCTTTATGAGTTTTTGCAACATAGTATCGACAAGGTCGATAACGAGAAAAATGCAATGAAAATATTACTCTTTGGTGCTTCTGGCATGGTGGGTCAAGGTGTTTTGCGTGAATGCTTAGCGGATGAGCGAGTTCAATCAGTGATGTCCGTTGTTCGTACAAAATCCACATTCGTACACTCAAAATTAACCGAGTGTGTGGTCAATGACTTTTCTGACTACAGCGGTTTTGACAGTCTGTTCACGCAAGTTGATGCCTGCTTTTTTTGTTTAGGCGTTTCGTCTGCAGGTATGTCAGAAGAAAAGTACACAACAATTACCTATGATTATACGCTTGCCGCATGCAAGAAATTATCGGCGTTGAGCCCAGAAGCCGTTATGGTTTATGTTTCGGGTGAAGGTGCAGATTCTTCCGAACAGGGGCGAACCATGTGGGCGCGTGTTCGCGGGCGCACTGAAAATAATTTGCTAACACTTTCATTAAAAGTTTCAATTTTTCGCTTGGGTTTAATTCAACCGTTATTTGGTGTTGTATCGAAAACGGCAAGTTCCAGAATTTTTTACGCGGTGACAAAACCTTTGTTGCCGTTGTTAGTACGCTTATTCCCACGTTACGCAACAACAACTCAAAAAGTTGCGCAAGCAATGTTGCAATTAGCGCTGTCGCACCAATCGGTAGGTCTAGTTTTTTCAGATAAAGTCAATCAATTAGCCAAAGAATATATTGCAACACTCTAGTTAAAAATTTATTTAAAAAATGGGGAGGGTGACAATGGTTCAATCCGGCGCGGTAGAACTAACCATCTTTTTGCTTGTTAAAAATAAAACACTGGATGATTTTTTGGAAACGACCCAAGAAATTCACATCTGGTTGAGCAAGCGAACTGGCTTCAAAGAGCGCAAAGTTTTTCAGGACGATTCAGGAAGAGTTTTCGATTTGGTTTTTTGGGACAAAGAATCTCAAGCGCTCAATACCATGCACAAACTAATGGAAAAATTTGCCGATTCGAATGTGCATGGATTGATTAATCAACGTACCGTTAATTGGTGTGTAACTCCCGTGTTTTCATAAAAGGGTTACCTGCAAGTTTCTGCAAAAAATTAGCGACAGATAAAAAGTTGCGTTATTGGTTTGATATCGCCATTTCGTTTAATTCAACTTTACCAGCAAAATAAATTAAATCTCAAAAAATACCGGCTCTTGCAGCCGGTATTTTTTTCGCTCGTTGAATATTAATGCCCAACTGGAATTGGGTTTTCTACAACGGATTCATTAAACGCGTTGAAGAATGCGTGTTCGCCTGAGCCGGGGTTGTCGCGGATGGGTTTGATCGCGTCAACGTAAATTTCGTCGGCATCGGTTGCTAATATCGCCATTGTCTCGCTGACGAATTGGTCCAGAGGCATTGCGCGTGAGTCACCACTTTTGTAAATCAAATCTGTATCTACCCAAGGTGGCGACACCTCCAACACGCGCACACCCGAGTTGCGCAATGCAAAACGTTGTGACATTGCGTAAGAGTGAATGGCGGCTTTGGTGGCTGAATAAAGCGCGTTGGTTGCAAGAGGCAAAAATGCCAGCACCGATGAGTTGTGAATAATCACCGCATCCTTCTGTTGCTTTAAGTGCGGCAGCAGAGCGGCCGTCATACGTACCGGGCCAAGCAAGTTAGTGTTAATCGTTGCCAGTGCGACATCTTCATCAAGCCCGCCCGCCGCATCATCAAAGGGCATGATGCCCGCGTTGTTAAACAGAACGTTCAAGCTTGGGAATTCTTTAACAAGTTGCTCGGCCACCGCGTTGATCTGCGCCGGGTTTTGAATATCCAACTCCACGCTGCGCATACCAAGGTTCGCCTCGGTCACTTCTTCCAAAAGCGCTTTACGGCGCCCGCTGATAATCACTTGGTTGCCCAATTTGTGGAATTGCTCGGCAATTGCGCGACCAATGCCTGAAGTGCCGCCAGTGATGAAAATCGTGTTACCTGAAAGTTTCATTGTTAAATCCTCTGGTTAGTTGTGTTTGAATACGAGATCATTGTGGCTAGCAACCGAAAGATCGTAAATGACAGAAATAACGCAATTTAGGACATATGATTTTAAGTTGAAATAATCATATTTCTTGGATATTTTGGTTGAAACGGGTGTGCGAGATGCATACATAAAAGTAAATAACCAACTTTTACGGACACGCAATGATCAAAAGAATTGGCTTGGTAGTCTATGAGGATTTCCAAATTCTGGATTTGGCGGCCCTTACGGTCTTTGAGTTTGCCAACAGCATGCAGGAGCAAATTCAGTACAAAATGGCCACCCTCTCGGTCAATGGCGGCGCGATTAAAAGCTCCCTTGGCGTTGGGGTAGATACACAGGCTTTTGGCTTCGGCGCTTACGACACTTTGCTGATTTCAGGCGCCTTGCAGATTCCAAAAGCCATGGCGGATTTGGAGGAAAAGCTTAAAGAAGCCGCAGCCGATACCACGCGCATTGCCAGCATTTGCACCGGCGCTTTTGTGTTGGCTAACGCAGGTTTGTTAGATGGCAAGCGCGCAACAACGCACTGGGTTTGGGGGCGAGAGCTGCAGGATAAATATCCGTCCGTCGTGGTTGATGAAGATAAGATTTATGTGAAAGACGGCAGCGTGTGGACATCCGCAGGCGTTACAGCCTGCATAGATTTAGCGCTCGCATTAGTCGAAGCCGATTTGGGTACCGAGATTGCAAAATCCATTGC
>JAGKXD010000161.1 GCA_021151525.1 Cellvibrionaceae bacterium
CTACTTAACCTCAACCTTATCCGTCACCTTAACCGGAATAGCCTGATAAATGACGGGAAAGAGACTTTTCAAATTGTCGATTTTAGGCAAGTCGTTATAGACGATGTAGGGATAGCGCGGATTGTGGATCAGGAAATCTTGATGGTAATCCTCCGCCTTATAAAAGCCTTTCAAGGAATCCACTTGAGTCACTATCTTCTTGGGAAAGGCTTTTGCTTTATCCAACTGCTCAATGTAAGCGCGGGCGATACTTTGCTGGGTTGCATCGCTGTAAAAAATCGCCGAGCGATATTGTGCACCCGTATCCGGCCCCTGGCGGTTGAACTGGGTTGGATCATGGGCAACGGAAAAGAACACCTGCAGCAATTGGCCGTAGGTTATTTGTGTTGGATCATAGGTAACCTCAACCGATTCTGCGTGACCGGTTTGTCCCGTCCCCACCATTTCATAGCGCGCCGTATTGCGTTCGCCGCCCGAGTAACCCGCGTAGACTTTCTTCACGCCACGAACGTGCTCAAACACACCTTGCACACCCCAAAAGCACCCGCCTGCAAATACCGCTTTTTGCAGTCCAGTAAGGCTTTTAGGTTGATCAAGTACTGGCGGAACAATTTCTACCGGTACTTCTGCTGCCTGCACCTGCGCACCAATACTCACCAGCGCGATTGCACAGGCGCTCGCAACAAGGCGCATATTTTTCACAAAACCACCCATGATTTACTCCTGAGCTTTAGGCACAAAATTTAATGAAACGGAATTCATGCAATAACGCAAACCTGTGGGTTGAGGGCCATCATCGAAGACATGCCCCAAGTGCGCATCGCAACGGCGACAGGAAATTGCTTCACGCACCATCCCCAAGCTACGATCAGAGGTTTTTACAATATTGAGATTGGAAATCGGCTTCCAAAAACTTGGCCAACCAGTGCCGGATTCGTATTTGGTTTTTGAATCGAATAAGGCGGTATCGCAACAAATGCAGCGATAAATTCCATCGTCATGGTTATTCCAATATTTACCAGTGCGCGGCGCTTCTGTGCCCTCTTCACGAGTGACTCGATATGAAAGTGGTGATAATTGCGCGCGCCATTCTGCTTCGGTTTTTACAAGCTTGGCGATTCGCACTGTGCCCAAACTTTTACCGCCAGGAGAAAAATTTTCGATAGTAACGTCACCCTGTGTTGCCGGACCAGATAAGCTCGCAGCGAATGACTTTTGGCTCAACGCACCGCTAGCGGTAATCGCAACAGCAGCCCCAAATTGGGTTATAAATGCGCGGCGACTTTTCAAGCAATTATTTTTTAAAACGCTATCAGAATCATTCATAAAATCAGCCTCAGTTAACCAAAGGTAAACGAAAAAGTTTGTACGCCACTATCGAGAAATTCAATGCTAAACGTGTGCTCACCGACATCGCCCGACTGACGAATTAATTGATACAAACGCTGCTCAGAAACAGTGCCATTACCCGCTGCATCTACATCCATACCGTGATCTTTTTCAGGGGCTTTGCCATCAATTAATACGCGAAAGCGCACAGATTTTCCGTCGCCACCCGCGCCCAATACCAAATGCAAATCGCGCGCGGAAAATCGAAAGGCTAATTTTCCCGGCGCAGTGGTGAGCGTCGCTTTTTCTCTATCGACCATCCAATTCCCTGCAAGCGCCCATTGGTTTAACTCAAATTTATTCGGCAAGCTGTAGACTTTAGCTTCATCGGCTGCAAAACCTTCTGGTGAGCTAAAATGTTCAGCGCGCTCGTAACCCAAATAAGTTTCCGGTGATTTCACTTTTGTTTCATCGGCTGCCGCTTGCACACCTGTGGCTTTCACGTCTTGGCCTTCAAATGCGGGCAAATCAATCGCGCCAGCTTCGGTTAATAAATTGCGAATAGTTTGTTCAGATTCATCGTAATTGCCTTCGCCAAAATGGTGGCTGCGAATTTTTCCTTTCGCATCGATAAAGTAATGCGCGGGCCAATATTGATTGTTGAAGGCTTGCCAAATGGCGTAATCGTTATCCATAGCAACTGGATAATTTATGCCTAAATCTTTAAGCGCACGCTGCACATTGCGGACATTTTTTTCAAACGCAAATTCCGGCGTGTGCACACCAATCACAACTAAACCGTGATCTTTATATTTGTTGTACCAATTGGTGACATAAGGCAAAGCGCGCAAACAATTGATGCAGGAGTAAGTCCAGAAATCCACCAACACGACTTTGCCGCGCAAAGCTTCTGGTGTTAAGGGATTACTATTGAGCCATTGGGTCACACCGACAAAGGGCGGCAAATCGCCTTCAATAGTTGCACTTTGTTTTGCACCGGCGCTCATCATCATTCCGTTACCAGCCATCATGGCATCGCCTTGCATTGCACCACCGTTCATGGCGTTATTGGCTTGCATGGCTCCATTTTGCATAGCGCCGCCTTGCATAGCTTGATTTTGCATAGCCATTTGCATCGCCCCACCACTCATTGCCTGATCACCAGAAAGGTTGATTTTGTTGATCAGCGCCTGCTCCCATTGATTGGTATTAGCGGTCGATAAACGCGTTAGCAAACTCGTATCCCAGCCCAATGCAATCGCACAAACACCCACCAGCACACTAACGCCCAAACCGCGTCTCACCCACTCGCTCGCCGCCGGATTTTTTTTCAACGATGCAAACAAACGCCCGCCTGCCACACTCGCCAAAGCCAGCGAACAAGCCGCGCCCGCAGCGTAAGCCAGCAACAAAAAAGTCGTTTGGGTATTGGGGCCGGCGATAACTGCGCCGGTTAGCGCCAAGCCCAAAATTGGGCCGGCGCAAGGAGCCCACAAAAGCCCGGTCGCCACGCCCAAAATTAACGAATGAAGCAAACCACTTTTGTTGCTACCGGGAACCAGCAGACGATTTCCCAATGCAACAAAGGGACGCGTCAGCCAATCTGCCAGTGTGCGCGAAAGTAATGTCACTGCAAAAAATAACAGCAGCACCAAGGCGAGAATTCGCCCGTATTGGTTGAGACTCACCGCCCAATTACCGCCAATAGTTGCAAGGCTCGCAATAGCGGCAAAAGTGATGGCCATACCCGCCAAAAGCGGCAGGGTACTTTTTACAAAAGGTTGATCAGAACGCGCAAAAACGAAAGGCAAAATCGGCAGTATGCAAGGGCTTAAAATGGTTAAAACACCGCCGGCAAACATCAACAACAAAAGGAACATAGGAGACATCTCGTGGGATTAGTAGCAAGGTCTATGTTTGAGTCACAAAGTGCGCAAGTGTTACACGCGCTCGCAAAAAAAGAATCGATTAGCCGCTGTTTTACGTTCGTTTACACTAAAAAGTTTCACGTCATGGCACAATGAATAATCACCACAAAAACGCATCCGTTAAAACTGGATTAAAGCGCAATTCAGCTTGTATACTAGCTATCACCTACTCGATCTGCAGCCGCTAAACCAACAAATGCAGACACCTCTATCAACCTGCTAAGAGCCTCCACTATGAAAGAAACCTGGCGCTGGTTTGGCCCGAAAGATCCTGTAACTCTGCAACATATCGCCCAAGCTGGTGCGACCGGCATAGTTACCTCACTCCACCATATTCGTACCGGCGATGTCTGGCCCATGGCAGATATCCTTGAGCGCAAAGCCTTGATTGAAGCGCATAACCTTGAGTGGGCAGTGATTGAGAGTATTCCGCTACACAACGACATTAAAACCCGCACTGGCAACTACCTACAGCTGATCGAGAATTACAAACAATCTATCCGCAATGTGGCTGCCGCCGGTGTGTTTGATGTGTGCTACAACTTTATGCCGGTCGTGGATTGGACCCGCACAAATCTCAGCTACACCCTGCCCAACAAGGCACAAGCACTGCGTTTTGAGATGAGCGATTTTGCCGCTTACGACGTTTATATGCTGCAGCGCCCCGGCTCTGAACAGTCCTACAAGCCCGATGTGCTCGCCAAGGCCAAAGCGCGCTTGGACGCTATGAGCGACGAAGAAAAAGCCCTGCTGGAAAAGAACATTATTGCCGGTTTACCCGGTGGCGAAGGCTCCTACGACCGCGACGGTATACGTGCGGCTATAGACCAATTTATCAAGATGGGCGATGAAGGCATGCGCGCAAACCTCTTTGCTTTCTTACGGGAAATTATTCCCGTTGCCGAAGAAGTTGGCGTGCGCATGGCAATCCACCCAGACGACCCGCCATTCTCCCTGTTCGGCTTACCGCGAGTTGTTTCCACCGCCGACGATGCCCGCGCCCTGCTCAATGCAGCTCCAAGCCCCGCCAACGGCTTAACTTTGTGTGCCGGCTCCTACGGCGCACGTTGCGACAACGATTTGGTGGCTATGGCACGCGAATTTGGCGAGCGTATTTACTTCGTTCACCTGCGCAATATCAAGCGCGAAGACGACGGTTCCTTCTACGAATCTGACCACCTAGATGGCGACAACGATATGGTCGGTTTGATCGATGCACTTTTGGACGAAGAAGCACGCCGCGACAAAGCTGGCAGTAGCCTACCCAAGATCGCCATGCGCCCGGATCACGGCCACCTAATGGGCGATGAAATTGGCAAAACCGGCATCAACCCGGGCTATTCATTTGCAGGCCGAATGAAAGGTTTGGCGGAATTGCGCGGGGTTATCCACGCACTGTCCGTTATGCGCACGCGCCACTAAGCGTAAGCGGGTATCCAGATGTGATACCCGCTAATTCTCCTCGATTTAAAGCCGTTTTTAACCTCCAGGTTTCCCACATCTCTGTCGCATTTATTTGGATTACACCCAACAATCCCCAAGCCCCGCAAAAACTATTCTGCAATCAAGCCCTTAAAGCCAAAGAATCACCCCGCCGACTTGGTCAAACTGCCCCATATTCGTTTAGAATACACAGCATTCTTAACCATGAGCCGATCCTATCCATGTCCGTTACTATCAAAACTCCTGCCGATATCGAAAAAATGCGCGTAGCTGGCCGAATGGCCGCTGAAGTATTGGAGATGATTGGCCCCCATGTACAAGCAGGTGTTACTACCGATTACTTGGACAAGCTTTGTCATGATCATATTGTGAATGTGCAAAAAGCCATTCCTGCGTGCTTGGGTTATCGCGGCTTTCCAAAATCGATTTGTACATCGGTAAATCAGGTAGTGTGTCACGGCATTCCGTCCGATAAAAAAGTCTTGAAGAACGGCGACATCATTAATATTGACGTAACTGTAATTTACGAAGGCTTCCACGGCGATACCAGCGCTATGTATTTTGTGGGCACGCCTGCACCACACGCCGAGCGCTTGGTGCAAGTCACGCAAGAAGCTATGTACAAAGCAATTGCTTTAGTAAAACCTGGCTGCACCTTGGGCGATATTGGTCACGTAATTCAGCAGCACGCGGAAGGAAATTATTATTCTGTGGTGCGCGAATATTGCGGCCACGGCATTGGTAAAGTGTTTCACGAAGAACCACAAATTTTGCACTACGGCCGCCCCGGCACCGGCATGGCCTTGAAAGAAGGCATGGCTTTTACCATCGAGCCCATGATTAACGCGGGCAAGCCACAAACCAAATTAAAAAGTGATGGCTGGACAGTAGAAACCAAAGATGGCCGCCTCTCGGCTCAGTGGGAACACACCATGGTGGTAACGGCTACTGGCGTTGAAGTATTAACCGCACGTAGCGACGAAAAATTCTAAATCTGTTTTCCTCTGCACGCATGAGTTGCTTGTTTTGAAACTATAACGAAGCAAGCAACTTTTTCGAAACACATCGAATTCGAAATAACTTCGGAATAGCAAATTATGTTGATGACAGCGGTGCCCTATTTTGAGCGGCCCTTATTTTTCTTCGACCAAAGCCGCTTTAGACGCGCCTTGGCAGAGCAACCGCACATCACCGTTTTTAAAGACGCTATCAACGCCGCCAATATGCAATTCAATCGCCGCTTTGTTGAAGGCGAAGATATACGCACACTCGTTTACGAACGTGCTTTATTTATCGATTGCATATTGCATTACGCGTGGTACAAATTTGAATGGCCAGAAAGTATTAGCCTTGAAGCAGTAGGTGGTTATGGTCGCGGAGAATTACACCCAGCCTCTGACATTGATTTATTAATTTTGCACGGCCCCGATGTACTCACCGAATGCGAAGAAAATATTGGGCAATTTTTTACCTTCTTGTGGGATATCAAACTCGAAATTGGCAGCAGTGTTCGCAC
>JAGKXD010000064.1 GCA_021151525.1 Cellvibrionaceae bacterium
TACTTATTAAATAGGTTACTTATAACACCCATAACAATTCCCACAATTAATGGCACACCTCGCTTTGAGGTTCACTTTGCGTGAACACTAAGTGAATCTTGCGAAAGTTTTTTGCATCACGGATGATCGAAAAGGTTTTGGATAACTCCTGTTTTATTTTTATAAAATAAATAGAAGGCAATTCCTGCAGTAAACCAATTTACGGTTTTTCACTGTAAAACAAGGTGTTTTAGGCTTGGTGACAATAACAATAAACACCATCCAAATTAAACCTTGACGCTGTAATCCTGATTTTAATTAAACGTTTTTGTGCATTTATGTGCAGGAATTGTCTCGCCCCCAAAATAGCAAGATGCACACATAAAACATGTAAGGCCGCGTTGTGACAATTCATAAAACTGAACATCCCGGATATTTATCCAATAGATAAACCAACCAGATGAAAGGAGTTTAATGATGATAAATTTTGAATCCTTTAGTAATTACGACATAAAAAATAAGCGACGCCTTTCGCTATTTAACAATATGAAGTCCGTAAAAGCCGCGCTCATAAGCTCGTTGTTATTGGCCGTATGTGCGCTCCCCACTTACGCTGTGACTTTTCAAGCAGAAGATTACAACGCGTTTAACGACACTACCGCAGGCAACCAAGGCGGCGCTTATCGCAGTGACAACGTCGATATTGAAGCAACCTCAGATACGGGTGGCGGCTTCAATGTAGGCTGGATTGAAGCGGGTGAATGGCTTGCCTATAACAACCTATCCATTCCTACCACGGGTTCGTACATTATCCGCATGCGCGTTGCGAGCCCATCGGGCGGTACCGCATCGGTTGACCTTAACGCGGGTTCAATCCAATTCGGCAATATCGCCATTCCTGCAACTGGTGGTTGGCAGACATGGACGACGGTCACCAAGACGGTCACCATCAACGCAGGCACCTACAACCTTGGTGTGTTTGCACAAACTGGCGGCTGGAACTTCAACTGGATTGAAATTGCCGCTAACAATGGCAGCACGACCGGCAGCATCGCAACCTTGTACCAGCACTGCAATTACGGCGGTTGGTCTGCAGGATTTAATGCGGCTGGCTCCTATAACCTGAGCGATATCACCTCTCGCGGTGGCGTAAATGACGATGCTTCTTCCATCAAGATTGCTGCGGGTTACGAGGCAGTTATCTATCAGGATGCAAACTTCTCCGGCTCATCTGTCGTCGTCAGCGGTGATGTTAGCTGCCTGAGCAACTTTAATGATATGGCATCCTCGATTGTCATTCGCCCCAAAGGCGGTGGTAATGGCACAGTCAACGGCACGCACAAACGCCTAAAAATTATCAATGGTTGCGGCAGCCCTATGTGGGTTCAATGGTTGACCGCACCGGGCGTAACGTTCAATGCAGCTAACCGCATAAAACTCAATGCATTGAATAATTTTGTTGAGTTTGATGTGCCCGACAAAGGCCTTCCATCCATGCGCTTCTGGCCAGGCTTTGGCTGTGACGCCAACGGCCAAAACTGCCGTGTTGGCGCGAGCGGCGGCCCTGCTAACTTGGGATTCACCTGCCCACCCGGCGGCTGTGCACCACCTATAGATTCCAAATTTGAAGCTTCGTTTGGCTGTATTCCCGGTGTATCTGATGCGGATTGTTTGAAAAACCCATCGGCTCCCACCCAACCTATTGGTCGCGGCGACTGGTGGAACTCAAGCTTTGTGGACGGCTATACCGCCCCCATGAAAGTACAAGTGCGGGGCACCTGCCCAGTTGGCCCACAGCCAGCGCCAGTCTTTGGCCCCGGCGGTCCAGTGGGCGGTGTTATCGATTGCTCGACGATTCGAGTTGCCGACTGCCCCACTACAGAAAACCTAAGCACCAACGGTCAGTTTCCCGCGCTTTCGAGTGTGAATTTGATCGCCACCAACCCAACCACAGGCGCGCAAGGCGGATGCTACTCACCTGGCTCCAAGCTGACCTTTAGCCATTGGGCTGCAGGTTTCACCACTTATCCGGCTGACTCAGCGCAAGCCAAAATGTACTCCTGCCCAACACCACCGGTTTCACCCGACCAGTGCAGCGCTGGGCCAGCATCAAAAACCAAATATCACAATATGGTTCACCAGCACTGTGCAACCTACACCTATCCCTATGACGACGGGGTTGGTTTATCCAGTTGCCCGGCAGCGACCGACTTGAGCTATGAAGTGACCTTCTACTGCCCGCAATAAACCTGCAGTTGCGCCCTCCTTCAGCAACGAAGGAGGGCTTTTTTGCAAGGATGGTTTGGACAACTAGATATTTTCGACCGCCTGTAACCACAGGCAACCCTATTAATTACCCATGAGGAACAATAATGAATAACCCCTTTACTGGTTTCGCAAAACGCTCGCGACTGGCATTAGTCAGTTCGCTACTGCTGGCGGTGTGCGCAGCCTCAAGCCAAGCAGTGGTGTTTCAGGCGGAAAACTACAACGCCTTTAACGATACAACGGCCGGCAACCAAGGCGGCGCTTATCGCAGTGATAATGTCGATATAGAAGCCACCAGCGATGCGGGCGGCGGCTACGATGTAGGCTGGATCGAAACCGGCGAATGGCTGGTTTACAACAGCCTGAGCATCCCAACCACCGGCACCTACACCATCAACATGCGCGTTGCCAGCCCGAGCGGCGGCACTGCTTCTGTGGATTTAAACGCGGGCTCAATCGTACTCGGTGACTTCGCCATTCCAGCCACTGGCGGCTGGCAAAACTGGACGACCGTCTCCAAAACAGTGACGCTCAACGCTGGCACTTACAACCTTGGCGTATTCGCCAAATCAGCGGGCTGGAACTTCAACTGGATTGAAGTTGTTGCCAGCGGTGGCGGCTCTACCACCGGTAGCGTCGCAACTGTTTACCAACACTGTAATTACGGCGGCTGGTCTGCGGGTATGGATGCAGCAGGTTCTTACGACTTGGGCGCATTACAGGCCAAAGGCTTCGTGAACGATGATGCATCATCCATTAAAGTTGCGGCCGGTTACGAAGCCGTGCTTTACCAAAACGCAGGTTTCTCTGGAACATCTGTTGT
This sequence comes from Cellvibrionaceae bacterium, assembly GCA_021151525.1. Classification (GTDB taxonomy): domain Bacteria; phylum Pseudomonadota; class Gammaproteobacteria; order Pseudomonadales; family Cellvibrionaceae; genus Cellvibrio. The sequence continues at coordinate 3,071 of JAGKXD010000064.1, forward strand.
AGTGAGAGGCGAAACAGCTTGCTTGAGTAACTTTAATGATGTGGCCTCTTCCATCGTTATCCGCAAAATTGCAGCAGCTCCGACTTGGGCAGATGAGTTCGATAGCATCAACAGCGCCAATTGGTCATTTGAAACTGGCGGTGGCGGCTTCGGCAATAGCGAGCGCGAGTACTACACCAACGGCCAAAATGCTTCGATTCAATATGATGCCCAAGCTGGCAGCAATGTATTGGTGATTGAAGCGCGCAAAGAGAACCCCGCTAACTACAACTGTTGGTACGGTCGCTGTGAATACACCTCTGCCCGTATGGTCACCAGCGGCAAGAAAACCTTTACTTATGGTCGCATTGAAGCGCGCCTGAAATTGCCACAAACACAAGGCATTTGGCCCGCGTTCTGGTTGCTCGGCAACGACATTGGCTCAGTCGGTTGGCCCACCTGTGGAGAGATCGACATTATGGAGCACGTTGGTTTTGAAGCAGTGACTACCCATGGCGCTATGCACGGCCCGGGCTATTCAGGCAATACGCCGTTCACCGGCGCTAACTACCTGAATGAGTCCGTCGCCAACAATTACCATGTGTATGCAGTGGAATGGAATGCGAATGGCGTGAAGTATTTTGTTGATGGTACAAACTTCTACAGCCTGACCAAACAACAAGTACAAACCTACGGTAACTGGGTCTTCGATCACCCTATGTTTATTCTGCTAAACGTAGCTGTTGGCGGTTCCTGGCCAGGCAATCCTGATGGCACAAGTACCTTCCCGCAACGTATGTACGTAGATTACATCCGCGTTTATCAGTAGCCCTAAACGAAAGAACCCGACTTAGGTCGGGTTCTTTTTAACTCCATTAATCTGTATCTTTCGGCGTATCTGCCTGCTTCTTTTTGGATGACAACTCCACTACCTTGCCCTCCAACGCACGTCCTTCACCGGAATACTCATCTACCTTTGCACTACCCTCGTGGTCGTACACATTACCGCCAGCGAAATCATCGTTAGCGCCCGGTTTACCAAATCCACCAAAAGGATTCTGCCCAAAAGCACCGAAGCCGCCTTGACCAAAACCCTGGGGCGCGAAACCTTGAAACTGACCTTTTTTGGCAAGATGACGCGCAAAGGCTTTGCGCACAAAGGGAAGAAGGATGAGCAGCGCGATAAAATCGCTAAAGAATCCAGGAATGATCAAGAGTATGCCCGCAAACGCCTTAACTATGCCTTCGGCGATTGGCCCCAAAGGCGACTGGGCAGATTGCGCGGCTTGGCTAGCTTTGATCATGGCGTTGATACCTTGAGCGCGCATCAGCTGCAGGCCGAAAAAGAACCCTGCGACTAACAAAATAAATGTCGCCCAACCGCCAATATATTCGCTCATTTTAATAATTGACCAAATCTCGGCAAACAGTAGCCCCAAAAACCACAACAAACCTAAACGCATATTTCTTTCCTCAACAATGAAGCGGCTATATTACCACTAGACGGCTGGAGCGCTTACCACTTGTAGCTAACCCCCATAGAAAGACGAGTATCTTCGCCTTCGCGCCCCGGCTGAGGTTCATTGTCGAGCAAATAATCAAACTTAAATTCGGCGAAGACTTTATTCAAAATCATCGAGCTAATGCCCGAGGCCGTTTTCAAGCGCCAGTCTGAGTTATTTTCTAGCGAGTGGATTAATTCATTGTTGTGGAAAAACGAGACGCCCATGGGAAATGTGTAGCGAAAATCCATACCTATGCGAACCGCGTAAAACTCATCGCTGTGTATAAAGTCTTGCGTGTTTTTATTGGGAGGAAGATATTTTTCATTGAGGTAAGCAACACCGGTTTTGAGTGCGAACGCCGTTTTTTTGTTTTCCCAAAATTGATAACCCGCACCCGAGCCCAGCAAAACATATTCGTCCAAACCGCGGCGCGGATCAGCACCCATTACCGTGTTGTTGTACCAAAACCAACGCTCGCGCAAAAACCAATCGAGGGAATAGCGCGCGTTCCAGCGAGTTTGCGGTACCGAATAAAACCATGAGGAGCGCGCATACTCACCACCTACAACATGACGAAATTCGCCTAGGCGCGAATCTGCCTCCCCCTGCAAATTCCACTCATCGCGCACTTCGTTACCGCGCGAATAAGCGCCCCATAAATTAATTTTGCCATGACTTATGAGCGCATCTTTTTTGTAATCCTCAAAAGGTTGCATGACCTTCAGGGTCAAAAAGGGAACCTGAAAAATTTGCGTGTCATCACCGCAACTATAACTCAGTTGATCATTTTCCAAGCCAATTAAACGACAGGCTTGGGGGCTGCCGTTGATTTTTAATTTTTGATCGGTGGCAATGGATTTGATATTGGTGCGCTTAATGGATTGCTCACCAAAATTGGTGGTTTTCCACACCAGTTGTTCACCATCCAAGCGCACCAACTGGCCATCCACTCGGTCGCCATTCGCCAATTGGATAACGCCAGCCCGCGCGCTACCAACACTGATTATTAGCATAAAAAAAATGAAAATTTGCTTCACTGGATAAACCGTCGCTCTAGCTGTCATAATCGAATTAGAAAGCCTGATCTGCCAATAGGCAAATCAAGTAATGTTAATTAAGGTTAGCTGCTGCTCGATTCACCCAAAGTTTGACAACCACTATGCTAGAAACTCAAGAACAGCGCAGAGAAGCCATTTATCTGGCGCTTGCACAAGTTCCAAAAGGCAAAGTCATTACCTATGGCAACCTCGCCAAACTTGCTGGCATGCCCAACGGTGCGCGCTTGGCAGGCAAGCTCATGTGCGGGCTTCCCGCAGGCTCACGCTTGCCATGGCACAGAGTAATCAATTCGCAAGGTAAACTTTCTTTGCCGCAAGATTCAGATTCCTATCGCGAACAACTAAAACGTTTGCAAAAAGAAGGCGTAGAAATTATTAACGGAAAAATAAAACTGTCTGTTTACGCTTATTAACTTCATCTTTACTAGCGACATCAATTTATGAGCACAGAGAATTCAACGCAAGATGATAAAAATAATTACAAAGGTTTAAAAGGAATTCAACGAGCCTTTGCAACACCTTCGGCACTGACCCTATTATTTTTTGGCATTGGTTCCGGCCTGCCATTTTTATTGGTGGGTTACACACTTTCAACCTGGTTGCGCGATGCCGGCTTGGCATTAGGCACCATTGGTTTAATTAGTTTTGCGAGTTTTTTTTACGTACTTAAATTCGCATGGGCACCGATAATTGATCGATTCCCCCTGCCCTTTTTAGGACGCCGCCGCGGTTGGCTGGCAGTATCACAACTTCTGTTAATGCTCAGCCTAGTCGGGATGGCGCTAACAAATCCTGCAACATCGCTCAGTTTATTTATCACCTTTATCGCAATCGCCGCTTTTGCTGGAGCAACACAAGACACACTTGTTGATGCTTACCGAATTGAAATCGCTCCAGTTGACGCTCAAGCAGCATTGGCAGCCACCTATATTCTGGGTTATAGACTTGGTTTGATTGCATCTGGCGCGGGTGCGTTAGGTCTTGCGCAAACCAACAGCTGGGAAGTGAGCTATCTCTGCATGGCTGCGATTATGGCGCTACCGTTTATCGCAACCTTACTGAGCAAAGAGCCTGAAATTAACAAACAACAAAATCGCGAAATAAATATTCAAGATGCATTTATTTTACCCTTCCGCGAATTTTTCCAACGCAATGGAATACTGCTGGCGTTAGCTCTTTTATTATTTGTGGGATTGTTCAAATTACCCGACCAAATGATTGGTGTAATGGCTGGACCTTTCTATTTGGATTCAGGATTTACCAAAGGCGATATTGCAACCGTATCAAAACTCTACGGTGTTTGGATTGGCATTGCGGGCGCATTTCTTGGCGGCATTGCTCTCGCCGCGTTTAGCACTTATCGCATGCTATTTTTAGCTGCACTGGTTGTTGCGCTTTCCAATCTCGCTTATTTATTGATGGCTCATTTTCCATCACAACTCTGGTCATTCTTTGTCACGATTACGGCAGACAATTTAGCGCAAGGTTTTGCCGGCGTAATTATTGTTGCCTTTATGTCGAGCCTCACTGACAAAAATTTCACCGCAACACAATATGCATTGCTCGCATCACTCGCGAATTTACCGGGAAAATTTATTGGCGGGGTTTCGGGATTTATTGTGGAGTCCACCAGCTACAGTGCATTTTTTATTTTAAGCACTTTGTCGGTTGTGCCTACGGTGTTATTGCTTTGGTGGTTGAAGAAGCGGATAGATAACTGAAAAGGTAATCGGTGTATTAACCCCCACCCAACCTCCCCCTTGAAAAGGGGGAGGAGCTGAATATCGCAAGAATTAATCCCTTTAGAAGGAGAGGCAAAATCTCGCGAAGATCAGTCCCCTCCCCTTCTCAAGGGGAGGGTTAGGGTGGGGTTTAGATTTTTAATCGCGAAAATTAATATACTGCAACGGCATTTCCAACTCTGCCGCACGCAACATTGCAATACACTCTTGCAAATCATCGCGCTTTTTACCGGTAATTCGTACTTGGTCGCCTTGAATAGAGGCCTGCACTTTTAGCTTTTGGTCTTTGGTCATTTTTACGATTTTTTTCGCCAACTCAGTTTCCACACCTGTGCGCACGGTAATGTCTCTCTTCACTTGCTTACCCGCAGTCTGAATTTTTTTAATATCCAAACATGAAACACCAATGCCATTTTTGGGCAATGAAGTACGTAATGAATCGAGCATGGCATCGAGCTGGTACTCAGTATCAGCGGTGATAGTGATGTCATATTCTTTACGTTCAAATTTGGCATCTACACCTTTGAAATCGTAACGGCTAGTAATTACCTTACTGGCCTGATCGACCGCATTAGTGAGCGCGTGTTTATCAACTTCTGAAACCACATCAAAGGATGGCATTGTGAATTACCTCTACAAACAAAAAAAATTAAACTCATTAAATAAATAAAGTCGCGAAGGCGATAGCGCCAACCCAGAACAATAGTGAGCGCGAATACAAGGGCACGCTGGATTTAACCAATGCAAAAGAATATGCAGGCTCTGCTTGTGGGCTCAGTGTAATGCCCACCAAATCTTCGATAATTTCCTGTGCGTTTTCTTCTGCTTCTTGTTCTGCCTCTGCCAACTCTTCTGCAGCTTCGGCTACTTCGGCAGGAGTTGCTGTTGAATCAACAAGCACTGCAGGTTTGATATACAGATCTGTTGGCGCACCCAAAGCGCCGCGCAAACTATTATTCAAAATCGTCATGGAGGAATTTTCAGAATCCAACAAACTATCGCGCAGAGGGCAACTATCAAAATTACCAACAAACGCCCAAGTTAGCCCCATTAAACGCACGGCGGGGAATTCAATTAACCACAGCCATTTATCAGCGAGCGCAGCTTCATTGGAGCCGTGAGTTGTTTGTTCGCGATAGATCGCACTTAATCGATATAAAATTGCGCCCACTGCACCTGCGATAACAAACCAAAACAACACGGCAAAAGCACGCTCAAAACCGCGGTAGCTAATGACTTTTAACGCTTGTGTGTGCAAACTTTTCCAATCGCCCACGGCCGATACGGAAATATCATTGGCAGCATGACCACAGAGATCATCAATCCATTTACTCGCCGCAACTGAATCACCACGATTGGCAATCGCAATATAATTATTTACTTCCGCCAAAAAATCTCCGCGCCCTAAGCTGTAAAGCAATACCGGAACGTATAAGAAAAATAGAAAATTAGAACCCAAGAAATAAACAATTGCCCATATTCCAACTATCATCACCAAGAGCGGCAGGGCGAAAACCAAAATCATGGGCAACAACGGAAATGAAGACACGGCCGGCAATGCACGTAAGCGATTTAGCAGCCAAATAAACCAGCCATCACGCTGTAAAACACTCGCGCTATTGGGTGACCAGTACATAATGGCCAAAACCGCAATCAAACTTAAAAAAATCATAGTGGTATCTCGTTGTTAAAGGTTGCCAGAATCAGCGACCTTTTAAATCAGCGCGAAAGCGAGCCCAGTCAAATGCCTCACCCGGATCTGTTTTGCGTTCAGGCGCAATATCACTGTGGCCAACAATACGCTCCTGGGTAATATCTGGGTAAGCAGCCAAAATTTCGCGAGCCGCCTTCGCTAGTGCCTCGTACTGGGCGTCAGTGTAAGCAATATTGTCACAACCTTCCAACTCAATCCCAATACTGTAATCGTTGCAGTTTTCAACCCCGTGAAAAGCAGATACGCCGGCGTGCCATGCGCGCGCATCAAAGGGGACAAATTGGGTAATGGCACCATCGCGCTCGATGAAAAGATGGGCAGAGACTTTCAACTCGGCAATGGTTTGAAAATAAGGATCTTGCGCAGGATCTAATTGATTGGAAAAGAAGGATTGGACGCAGCCTGTGCCAAATTTACCGGGAGGCAAGCTGATATTGTGAATCACCAAAAGGCTAATGGATTGCCCTGCGGGACGCTGGTTTGCATTGGGAGAGGGGCATTGGGTTGCTGCCGTTAAATAACCATTCTGGATGCTGCTACATTCCAAACTACTATCATTTGAAATCACTAGACGCCTGCCTCAAGGTGCTCTGCCCGCTTGGTTAATCTTAAGCAAGCATGATAAACCTAAGGGCGAGCGTTTGCACCCGAGAACAGACTCTTGGAAACTTAGCGACTATTGCGCAAGTTACCGATAACCGCCTCAAGCGCACGATCGAACAGCATGCCGTCATCCAGAACTTGCAAACGGCCAGATTTGAGCGCTAAAGCTAAACTCATGCGAGTTTCTTCTGCCACTTTCACACCGGAACGATTTACGAAAATGTATTTGCCGGTTGCGCGAATAATTGCCGCAAGGCGACTGCGGAATTTTTGACCATCTTCACTTTGCATTTCAAACCAGCTGCCTTGGGTAAGGTTGCCAACCAACGCCAAATGTTGATCGCCTTCTGGCAAGCTATCTGCGCCCGCTTCAACAACCGGCTCATCGCTTACCACAACAAAAGTTTCCAAAGATTCGAGCGTTGCGCCTACAGGAACCAAAGGCTCGACTGCCGCAACTATAACCTCTTCCAGCACTGGAACTTCAATCACCTCGGCGGCAACAGGCTCGGCGCTAGCCGCAACATCATCGATACTCTCGGTTACCGCTTCTACCGCAACAGCCTGAACAATAGATGCGGGAACAGCATCTTCAGCCTTAACGTCTTCCACTAGAGGAGCGCTAACTTCAGCTTCAACTACCTGTGCAACAGGTGCAGTAACTTCAGCGTCGGCCAGAGGTTTTACTTCAGCCACCTCCACTTTAGGTGCAGCAACCATTGCTGGAACCTCAGCAACTTTTACACGAGTGACTGTCGCGGTTGGTGCAGGAGAATCTGCTAATTTAACTTTGATTTGCTGCACAGGAGCCGGCGCATCTTCAATTTTTGGCACAGAGCGCAAACGCGCTAAATGCAATGTTTCTAACTGTTTAAACAACTGTGTAGTTTCAAAGGGACTGTAAGAAATATCTTCCAAACCTTCACGCAGCTTTTGCAACAATTGCGGAACGAGTTTTAACAAGCCTTGACGATTTTCTTTCGACATAGGTGCGGTCAAACTCCACACCAATTGTTGCGCTGTACGAATACCCGCTTGCCACTCTGCGCTTTCTGTTCCCTGCTTTAATGAGATAATAAAAAGCACATTACCCCAAGCATCGCGCAGCAATTTTTGCGCTGGCACGGGTAAATCATGACCAGAGGTTAATCGATTTAATACGGAATCCACTTGCAGGCGTGCGCGCTCGGATTTTGCTTTGCCATCTTCAGCATCGATTGTGCGCTGCTCAAGGATTTGCGCGCGACGCTTATCTTTTTCGAGGAATGAACGGAAATCAGTCAACAAATTGTTGAAGATACCCATGTCGGTTTCAAAATCCGACAAGATGGTTTGCACAGTCGCATCCATCTTGTTATACAAGCTATCTTTGCGTTGGTTCTCTTCGTTAGACTCTTGCCAACCCAAGGCCGCCATGGCCATTTCGTTGAGCAAACGACGCGCAGGGTGACCACCTTTACTGAAGAAAGTTTTATCTGCAATAGCCACTTTAACCATCGGAATTTGCAAGCGACCAATTAAGGCTTTCATTGGTGCAGCTAGGTTGCGGTCATCCAAAATAAAATCGAACATCATGCTGACAAGATTAATAACGTCATCGTCAACTTGATTAATCGCTTGCGGCTTTTGCTGCTCAGTGCTTAATAAATTCAGCAGCAGTTCGCGAATATTAATAGGCGCAACCGAAGTACTTACCGGCGCTTGTGTGAAAGTATTTTGATGTTGCGCTAGAGACAAGACTCGCACCAAATCCTGGCTTGCAACTACTTCGCCAGCAACACGATCGCCAGCTGATTGAACTCCACCACGGGACCCCAAAAGATCACGCAGGGTATGGAGAACCTGATTGGTCTGGTCATCATAAGAGGTAACAATACCGCCAGCTTGTGCTCCATTACCGCTGAGCTTATTGCCTTGCGACGCTTGCGCATCATCTGCATTCAAGCTCGCCGAAAGCCCTGAACCGTAGTGCTCGTGAGCAGCCGGAGCGCTGGGACGCTTGACGCGCGCAGCAGGTTTTAGCGATGGAAGTATATTGGCATCAATAAGCAATTGGTTGAGCGATTGGAATAAACCACCCAACTTGGTCATTACCATATTGTCGAAAAGTTTGAACAACACGAGCTTAGCTTTAACGTCTATAGACAAGCTTTTTGCAGCATCATTAAAGGCGTTACAAATAACATCGACACCCAATGGGTTGTTCTTTTGATAAACCTTGATGGGCACCAAATGATCAATACGCAGAGTTAAATGCTGAATAGGTTCGGCAAATTGCTCATTGGCTTTGTTGACCATCCCTTCAATCGCAACCATCTCCTCTAGATCATCATTTTTAACGAGAGATAGATCATCCAACGAAAATTCTTTTACTTCGGTTTGAATCTCATCGCGATAGGCGTTGTGGTCTAATAATTGTGCAAAACGAATATCAATGCTGCGAAAAAATGCGGTTTCCATCGCGCGACGACGGAGACGCACTTCACGCATAGAGTCGAAATATAAATTTTGTTCGTGGTTATTGTTGGCTTTGTCCGCCAATTCGAACATTGCATCGTCAACTTTATCAAACAAATCACGCAACAACCCCTGCAACTGCTGGCGAGCTTTATCGCGCAAAGAGTGCATAGCAGCAGGCAAACGCGCCAACATAATTTGTGGAGGCTGTCCCGTAGTGCGGTCTGGATTCAGTTGCACAACGTTGTTTTGCTCTGGGCGGATTTGTTCAGACATGATGCTTAACCATCAAAAAAAGAGACCTCGGTGATTCAAGTATATCCAACTAAGGTGCACACTCTAGCGCCAATTGCTCAAGGCGAGAGCCATATCACAAATAGCGATAAGTTGTATATTTGCTTATATAATTTCACATGATTTTCATAATCCAGCTAAACGAAGTGCTATAAAAAATAAACGCAGTTCACATGTATAAAAATCATACAAGACAGGAGTTAACTCACTGATTTCACATCGCAAGTTATTAATAGGGTATATTTATGCCATTGCATTTATATAGATTCTCTACATGAACTCAATCTTCTCTCAGCGCATTCCACATCTCCACCAAAGCATCTGCGAAAACGTCAGCACCGCACTGCGCGAGGACATAGGCTCAGGCGATATTACCGCACAGCTGATTCCAGCCGAGCAGCAAGCCAAAGCCACTGTTATTACTCGTGAGGACTGCGTATTTTGCGGTAAAGACTGGGTTACAGAAGTATTTGCCCAACTCGACGGGACAGTAGAAATAGAGTGGTACGTGGAAGATGGCGAGCAAGTTAAGGCCAACAGCAGACTATTTAGCTTGAGCGGAAATGCCCGCATCTTACTGACTGGCGAGCGAGCCGCACTTAACTTTGTACAAACACTTTCTGGCACTGCCACTCGCAGCCGTTATTACGCTAACCTTGTTGCCCACACTAATGTGAAGCTTCTCGATACACGTAAAACCCTGCCCGGCTTACGTGATGCACAAAAATATGCAGTCGCCTGCGGCGGCTGCCACAACCATCGAATCGGCTTATACGATGCATTCCTCATAAAAGAAAACCACATAGCCGCCAGCGGAGGAATCGCCGCCGCTGTAGATGCAGCGCGCACCATCGCCCCCACCAAACCAGTCGAAGTAGAAGTAGAGAATTTTGCAGAGTTAGAACAAGCACTCACAGCAAATGCAGACATCATCATGCTCGACAACTTTACCCTAGAAGACATGCGCAAAGCGGTGGCCATTAACAAAGGACAGGGTAAACTTGAAGCTTCCGGGAACGTAACGGACACTACGCTTCCGCTTATTGCAGAGACCGGTGTAGATTTTATCTCGATTGGGGCGCTGACGAAGCATGTTAGGGCGGTGGATTTGTCGATGCGAATTAATTCTTAATCAGCTTAAGATTTGGAAATTATAAGTTAATCTCCATATATAGTGTTTTCTAGCGTTTTCCCTTTTAGTACAAGAACCAACTCAAATATGAAAAAGCTCAACGAGTATCTTAACCGGAACAACGGATTGGAAAGCTTATTAATTAAATCTACTGCGATGATTTCAGCGTCAATTTTTGAAAAATTGACCTCACATTGAGCGATTGAGAACTGCGCTGCTTTTTCCTGATGCTTAACCCGCAGGAAATGTACATCTTGCGCATTCAAATCAAGATAATCTTTAATACGCGCAACAACCGATACTTTTGGAAATAAATTATCTTCGTTATAGGTAAAACCAGAGATATCAGAAAAAAAACCGTATGTCATCGGCTGAGGGAGAGACTCAATTCCAATAATTGAAGGGACCCCCAACCACGCAGCTTCCACAATAGCTGTTCCAGATCCGATGAAAAGATCAAATTGACGCACACAGGATGAAAAGTCTTTATATTCTATCTCTCCATCGAGCGAAATATATGCGTCCATTCCAAGCGATCTTATTTTCTGGAGCATCTCATCCCTTAGAGGTCCGTCCCCATAAATTTTGCAAGTCACGTCAATCCCGTTAAATCGTAATTCAGATACTACATCTATCAGCCACAAATTATATGATTTAAAGTTAACTAACCGCCCTACGGAACCCAATATTAATTTTTTTGATTCTTCATTAGTCTCATGTATTTCTTGCTTATCATCTACAACTCCGATTGGAAAAACATGAACACCACTAAATTCCAGATTAGTTTCCGCCTCGTAGTAATCAACTAACTTTTCATTAAAAAAAACAATGTTTTTTCGCGGCAACACACTAAAAAACAAATTTCTATTCATTTTTTCGTAAAAGGGCATTTTTTTTATAGGCCAAACAAATTCCTTGGAGTGATATAAGCCAATACTTAAAGGAATACTTTTTCCCAGCATTTTCATAAGCTTAATTGCAAAAAAGCCAAAATAACCACTTGATATATGAATCTCTTCAATATCATGCAAAAGAGCCCGTATTTTGCTCAGCTTTAAGGGCTGAATTAGAATGAAATGAATTGGAACGAGTCTATAAAGCCAAGATGGCATCAAGGACAGATCTTCCAAAAAAAAGACCTCTGCATACAACCGCATCTCAGCAAGAAGCAATGGGTTTGATTGCGCCTTATTTTTTAACAATAGAATCCTTGTCTTTTTACCTAACTTTCTTCTTTGCTTCATCAACCTCAAAAAAAATGTTTCAATCCCACCTAAAAGCAATGATGAATAGATAAAAAGCATAATTCACATACCTAAAATAGCTTAAAGTGTACAGAGAAATATTGATGTACCAATTTTCTAATTGTGCCCCTATACAAAAATATCAATAGAACAAAAAACAAAGTCCAACCTACATAAAAAAAACCACCAAAAAAATTCATATAAACGGCCTGCAGACAAGAATAAATTGTACAAAATAGAGAAATAAAATACATTTTCCGCCTACGGAATGAGCGCCAGAACACAACAGAAAACTCAGTTCTAAGCAATAAAAAAATAAAAAATGAAGCAATAGTTGCAACTGCAGCTCCAGCTGCGCCGCAGACAGGAACTAGCAAAAAGTTGATGGCAACGTTGAGAAAAAAAGCTAGAACTGGCGCGATCATTGCAAATGAAGTCCGCTTAGAAAGATGCAACCCAACTACCGTTGTTTCAGATAATGTATACAAAAGAGCCCCCCCCATACAGGCCGGGATAAGGGATGCAACAATTTCATATTTACTTGGTAAAATATATAAAACACACCAAGAAAACATGCCGACCAAAGCAAAAGTAGAAGCAATAACAAACAAAACAAGGTCAACTATTTCGTCCAATCGATCATAATCAATTCCATCGGCATGCCATTTATATACAAACGGTGTCCACATGACAGAAAAAATACTTTGTACTATATTTGCGACGGCTGCAACACTAGCGGCAACTGAAAAATACCCCAATTGAGTAAAATCGCCCCACAAACGAATTGAAATACGGTCTGTCGACGTCAACCCCCAAAACGCAATGCCCCCCGCAATTAGAGGAAACGAGAAACGTAACAATGCCCCAAAATCCTCAGTTAAAAATGGGGCAAATATGGTAGCCCACCATTCTCGCCGAGAAAAATATAACGACACTAACAATGAAACTAAAACACTAATAATATTGACAAGCAATAACGTCGTAAAATCAGAATTCCTACCACCGATAAACAAGGCCAGAATCAAGACCATAAATACTACCCTATTCGATAAGGTAGACAATGAGTACAAGAGTGCTTTTTCATGCATTCTTAACACTAGCTGAGAAAAAACCAATATAAAATTACAACACAAACAAATACAAATTATTATATTGAAGATTTTTGATTGTTCATCAAATAGATATTGACTCAAATTAACATTAGCCATCAATAAGGCTAGTATCAATATAGCTGTCAAGCTAAATCCAGGCAGGAAAGTCGTTTTTAAAAGACTTGCTTTATTTTTCCCATCAAAAAACTCACGAACAAATGCCTGATCTAACCCCAAGCTTAAAATAGAAAACGAAAAGCCAACAGCAACCTGAAGAAGAGACAAGCGACCAATATCATCTGGAAGAAACGTCCACGCAAGAATTGGCAAACTCACAAATCCTAGAATTGCCCCCCCTACAGGACCAACCGCCAATGCTAGAAACTTCTTTAAATTCAAGAAAAAAACCTTAATATGGAGCCTGCTATCAATTTAACCTGCTGAGAGCCCAAGCCATACCATAACGGCAAACGAATCAGCCGCTCACTTTCACGGGTGGTAAAGGTATCCTCTCCATTAAAACGAGAAAAACACATGCCAGCTGGAGCTGAATGCAATGGAACATAATGAAATATACCCATAACACCATCAGCAGCAAGATGCTTTATCAGTTTTGTACGCACATCCAAATTAGGGACCTTGATATAAAACATATGCGCATTATGGATACACTCATTTGGAATGGTAGGAAGATCAATTTTTTTCTTCATTTTTAACTCAAGAAGCAGTTCATGATACAGCTCCCAAATATGCAATCTACTATTAATCAATTCGTCAATAGACTCTATCTGCCCCCATAAATATGCAGCCTGTAGCTCACTAGGCAAATAACTACTACCAATATCAACCCAACTATATTTATCCACCATACCTCTAAAAAATTGATTCCGATTGGTTCCTTTTTCTCTTAAAATTTCAGCACGAGCAACAAACTGCTCATCGTTAACAATCAATAGTCCGCCTTCGCCGCCGCTCGTAACATTTTTAGTTTCATGAAAACTGTATGCAGCTAGATGACCGATTGTACCCAGCGGGCGGGACTTATAAGTTGAGACTATGGCCTGTGCAGCATCCTCAATGACAAATAAGCTGTATTTTTTTGCAATATCCATAATTGTATCCATTTCACATGCAACACCAGCATAATGAACCGGTACAATAGCTTTAGTTTTAGATGTTATTGCGGCTTCAATTAAACGCTCATCCATATTCATAGTTTCAGGGCGAATATCGATAAATACAATCTTAGCTCCACGCAAGGCAAATGCATTCGCGGTGCTAACAAATGTATAGCTGGGCATAATCACCTCATCTCCCGGCTCTACATTTATTAAAATTGCAGCCATTTCGAGTGCATGAGTACAACTTGGAGTTAACAATGCCCTTTTGCAATCTAGCGTTTGCTCAAACCAAGCTTGACAGCGTAAACCAAAACCTCCATCTCCAGAGATTTTAGAGCTACGCATAGCTTCTATTACATACTTTTCCTCATTGCCAGTGTAAGGGGGCTTATTAAACGGGATCACAATCCTCTCTCCAGCAAAAATTTTTTCTCCAAAAGCAAAAGGTCTCTTTTTCTGGCCTTCACCCTTTTGGCGGGTATGCCATGGTATATCCCCCAAGGCTCTGTAGAATGATTTATTAAAGACATTGCTCCAATTGAGCATCCTTCCGCAACAATGACACCAGGAAAAATTATAGAACCAGCCCCAACAATGACATGGCGAGATAAATGAACCGGTAGGCATTTTTCCTTTTTATACTGCTTAGGAACAAGTGAATTCACCAAGGTTTCCCCAGAATAATCGTCAGACTGAGCAAAAATTTTTACACCGTAAGCAAGGGTACAAAAATCATCGAGAACAATACCGGGCAGCCCCCCAGCAATTAAGCACATGGGGGTAATATGGTTAAAAGAACCGATTTTTACACTTCCAGATATAATACAAAAATCATCTATTCGTGAATTATCATGAATTTCAATGGCTTCAGGGTTATAAATACTACACCTATCACTTATTAAGACGTTTTCGCCAAGATGTTTTAACCCGAGAGAGTTAAGCGCATCCCTATTTAAATACCCCATGTCTTTACCTACTAAACCTATAAATTACTGCTTAATGAAAGCCTGAACACCTAGTATTTCTAAATGGTCAACGGCGCGATTATCAACGCCTGCGCACTTATAACAAAGAACATTTTTGCTTAAGAGTATAGCCTACTTTAATTTTATACATGGTCGGAAGAAGCAATTTAACAGTGATTGTTAATAGACGGGCAGACCTATTTCAAATATGGAACCTAAAAATGGACGCTATCTAAACCTGAAAAAAATTGACCCGATAATTGTTCCAGTACGACAAGCCAATTGCCTAAAAAAACGACCAAAGTTACACTGCCTTTCCTAAGAACCATCTCACAGTGAATATATGATCCAGCGACTCAAAAAAATATTGCATAGAGAAGCATTTCTCACAACATATCTTTCAATACTAATAAATCCATTTTTTATTATAAGGCATGGATTGCACAAAAATATTGCAAAGATAGCCCCCCAAATTATTGGTAATGTTTTAGACTTCGGGTGTGGTTCCAAACCTTATGAATCTTTATTTGTGTCTGCAACAAGCTATACCGGGCTCGACATCAAAAATGCTGGGAATGATCACAAAGGAAGCAAAGTAGATGTTTTTTACGATGGAACAAAAATTCCTTTTCCCGATGCCCATTTCGATGCAGTGGTTTCTTTCGAAGTGTTTGAGCATGTATTCAATATAGATGACGTTCTATGCGAGATAAGAAGGGTTCTAAAACCCAACGGCCAAATTTTGTTCACAGTGCCATTTGCATGGGACGAACACATGGCACCACACGACTATGCACGCTACACAAGTTATGGTGTAGCTCATCTATTCAAAAAACATGGTTTCGAAATCGAAAGACTCGACAAGACAACGACATATATTTTAGCTATTAGCCAACTATTCATTGCGTATCTGGCACAGCACGTATTACCTAGAAAAAAATTTTTAAAGCAACTTTCACAACTAATTATCATATTTCCCCTAACAACATTTTCTCTTATATTGAACCTATTGTTGCCCAAGAGGTATGAATTTTTCTGTAACACCATAACTCTTGCAAAAAAAGGGAGGCCTACAAGTTAAAACCACAGCCATTCAAATATAGCTATAATTAAAAATTCGCCATTAGCAAATCTAACTTAATAATGAGCAATTAAAGAGCGATCAATAAAATGAAAATATCAATGCTCAGCAAATCTGATGAGTCTGGTGGAGGAGCAAGTAGGGTAGCGGAAAATCTTTCTCAACTTTTAGTTAAAAACAACGATTTTATCGTAACGAAATTTGCGAAGACAGCAAACAAAAATTATATTGACATACGAGGGTCGGGGCTTAACAAGCTGCTATATAAAGCATCCAGATTCATATCAAGAACAATAGGTTTGCCAGATATACTCACCACTGAATACTTAAATTTAAAAAAAACAGAGCTGGTAAGCTCGAACATTTTCCACATACACGATATTAGCAGTGCAATATCCCCAATCACTATAAAAAAGCTTGCAAGCATAGCACCAGTTGTGTGGACAATACATGACTGTTCGCCATTTACAGGGGGCTGTATTTATCCTCTATCTTGTACGAAATATATTAACAATAACTGTTCGAATTGCCCACAACTTAAAGACTGGCCGCTATCTACAAGATTTGACCATACAGGGTACATGCAATCACTTAAAATTGATTTAATTAATAATCACATCAGCAAAATTATATGCCCATCACAATGGATTGCCCAGTTAGCAATTTCAGCAGGTGTATCCAAACATCTAATTACTATCATTTATAATTCGGTTGATACTGATCTATTTTATCCTGAGAAAATACAAGAGAAGGAGCGGCTCTGCATACTAATTTCATCGGTGGATTTAGAAAATAAATTTAAGGGGTGTGGATACTCAATAGATATAATTAATAATTTGAAGCTTAGTGCAGACCTACTAGTCGTAGGAAAAAATGGGGAGGACTTTAAAAGAAAAATCGATGCACGCCACAACGTCACAATAATGAACCAAACATTTGATAGCGAATTACTAGCCTCATATTATAGACGAGCTGATATATTATTACATACGTCAATTGCGGATAATTGCCCCCTCACAATTTTAGAATCCTTAGCCTCTGGCGTACCAGTGATTACATTTAGAACAGGTGGAATACCAGAATTAATTCAGCACAACGTCAATGGGTGGATTACCGAACCAGGCAATACAAAAGATGCAGTTACAATTATTGAACAGTTAGCAGAAAATAGGGAGTTATTGAACTCTTGGAAAAAAAACTCAACTAACACAGCAGCTGAAAAATTCAATACACATCATTTTTTAAAAGAACACGTGAAATTATATCGAGAAATCGTGAATGCAAAAAGAATTTAGCGCCGTACGTGTATTTTCTTTCGATGTTTTTGATACTTGTATATCGAGAACTTATGAGAAGCCATCAGATCTTTTTTATCATATCGGGCTAACTATTTCACCAGAATCGCAAACCTTAGAGAAAAGGAAAGTTGCTGCAAATAACTTTCTAATATCCAGAATTGATGCCGAAAAAAGAGCAAATAGAATGCACGGCAGAAAACGAAGCTGCAATATCCATGAAATTTATTCTATTTTAACCTTGCCGCCACAGTGTGTCCGATCAAAATTTGACATCATGAAACTAGAGCTGCAACTAGAGGAACAATGTATTTATGCCATCCAATCAACTAAAAAATTAATCAATGAGCTAAGAATAAAAAATGCGAGAATTATTTTTATTTCAGACATGTATCTCGACAAATCATTTATTAAGAAGCTGCTTGTGAAGCATGGCCTTTTTGAAGAGGGTGACGGCCTGTATGTTTCCAGCGAAAACACCTTGACAAAACGCTCTGGAAAATTATTTCAACACGTATTATCCGAAGAAAAAATACAACCAGAAGAAATGCTTCATCATGGCGACGATTTTATTGCAGATGTTCAAAATCCGAAACGCATGGGAATAAAAACAAAACACATATCAGAATCTCATTTTTACTCCTCTAAACATCCCGTCCCACGTGAGAGTGACACTTTAAATGCATCTCGCATTAATGCAACTTTAAAATATTTACGATTGACGCGCTTTTACAATCTACCCAAAGATAACTTTACAACATTAAACACTATCACACTACTGCTGACCGAATTTGTACTCTGGACATTTTTACAAGCTCAAAAAAAAGAGGTCCGCACTCTATATTTTTTAGCCAAGGACAATGACATCACTTATAAAATGGCCAAGCAGTTAAACATTTATTTCCCATCAATTGCTGTAAAATATCTATACGGCTCTCGTCGCGCATGGCTGGCCGCCTCCATTCACTTAGAAGATCAAGCATGGAAAAGACTGGCAATCCCAAATGGAAAACAAAGCTCCGTAAGGGATGCCTTAGAACGAATCAATCTTCCGCATGAAACGATTAAAGAAATATCACAAAATTCAGGTATCTCTTACGATAAACTAAATAGCACAACAACCAAGTTAAAATGCTCAGAACTACTCGACAAAATATTTTCGAACGGCTACTGCATTACACTATTAAACCAACATATTGCCGCGGAAAGGGACATTTGCCTCAGGTATTTCAAACAAGAAGGCTTATTGGATAATAGCAACTGGGCAATTGTAGACACGGGATGGGAGCTAAATTGCCAAGCAGCGCTAAAGCGTATTATTGGTATCGGAAATATACAAACAAATATAGTTGGTTTTTATTTTGGGCTTTCGAATGATCATCTATCAACTGACTTAGCCGGTAACGCTTACGCATTCACTCAAATAGGATCCATTTTCGCTAAAAGACCCGTCGCGGTTGAGCATTGCTTTTTTGCATCAACCCATTCATCAACAATCGGCTATATGGATACGCAAAATGGAATAACCCCAATTTTTGCCAAGGATTATAGAACAGAGCACGAAGTAACTTACAGCAATAATTTACATGCTTTTGCACTAGCGTTTATAGATCAATTGTGCAAACTTAACATATCAATCGGATACCTAACCAGTTTAAGAAAAATCTTCACTCAAAGAGCATCACTACTGCTTGAATCACCCAAAATCAACGAATTGAACTCTTTTAGAGGAATAAAAGCATCAGGTGATGCAAGACACACCAAAGAAAGTCTTATTTCTATTTTTAGCCCATTGAGCCTTAACGATCTTCTCAAAATTTTATTTCTTTACCTAAAAAAGCGACAACATGAAATTAGTTTTGTTTGGCTAGAAGCATCGGTAGCAGACTCGAATACAATTATTCGCCTGATGTTCAAAATATTATTCTTGGCAAAGAAAAAACATGTTATAGACTCAATTACAGATTACACAAATAAGGCCAAATAATCATGTACATCTCAACAGAAAAAAAGGCTTCATCGTGAAAGTCGCAGGCATAGTTGTTACTTACAATCGCAGGAGCCTACTTGAGCGGTGCATTGAAGCGCTCAGCAGCCAAACAATGCAATTACAATCCATTATTATTATAGATAATGCATCTACCGATGACACGGCCCTTTGGTTTTCTCAAAGTGTTTATGCAAACAATCCAAATTTTATTTATATAAAACTGTCAAGCAATACTGGGGGGGCGGGAGGCTTCAATGCTGCACTAAAATACTCACTAGAACAAAAATACAATTGGGCATGGATTATGGATGATGATGCACTTCCCGAGAAAAATGCATTTGAAATGCTGATGGCTATATCGCCAACTCCAGAAAATATCTATGGCTCAATTGCTATTTGCGGTGAGAATACCTCTTGGCCCACAACCATAATCAATAAGGATTCTATTAAGCTTACGAATAATATTCAGGATATACCCGATTTAGCGGAAGTTAGCTTTTTGCCATTTCTTGGGCTACTTGTTCACTCAAGTACCATAGAAAAAATAGGTCTCCCAGATGGCGATTTTTTTATAGCTGGTGATGACTTAGAATATTGCTTAAGAGCTAAAAAAACAGGAATGAAAATCATTGTTGCTGGGCAAAGCCGAGTAAATCACCCTAAAGCCGAAATTTATACATTCAACATTTTTGGATGTAAGATTGATACTCTAAAGATTCCGCCTTGGAAAAGTTACTACAACACCAGAAACAAAATTCTCATCGCTAGAAAATATTATAGCTTTAGACTACTGACGGAAACATTGCCAGGAATAATAGTGAGAATCCTAATAAATATATTGCTTGAGCAACACAAACTTGTACATTTACACGCCGTAGTGGCGGGAGTGATTGATGGGGTTTTAGGGCTCAAAGGTAAAAGGCATATTTTATGGAAAATCAAAGCATGACATCGAACTTCCTTATTGTTGGCGCAGGCTTCGCAGGCTGCGTTATCGCCCGAGAATTAGCTGAAGCAGGTCACCATATTATAATTATTGATAAGCGACACCATGTAGCAGGCAATGCTTATGATCAATATGATGCAAATGGAATTTTGATTCACAAATACGGCCCTCATATTTTTCATACAAACAGCGAGCGTATCTTTAAATATTTGTCGCAATTTACCGAATGGCGGAATTATGAGCATCGAGTACTTTGCGTTGTAGATGCTGAATACTATCCATTCCCGATCAATCAGGACACTGTCAATCGACTATATAGTTTAAACTTAAACGAAAAAGAAATTGAAATTTTTTTCGAAAAAGCGAGAGAGCCTCGAGACCCAATTAAAACCAGTGAGGACGTAGTTTTAAATAG